>JADGPW010000276.1 GCA_017882265.1 Chitinophagaceae bacterium
TCGTTGTAATAAAATTTTTCTTCCATGATCTTATCACCCTTCCACCGCTGAACGGCTAATTGGGTGTAGTTACAGGTGCCAAAATCTTTATAAGTGAAATCCATCCACCATTCAGTAACAGCCAGGCCATCACTGACTAAGTGCAAAGTTAATGTTGCAACATTAAGTTATCAAATTTATTTCTATTGAATATTGTCAATTGCCCATTATACTCCCTTCCGGGCGGTTATTTCTACAATTATTAACATTCCCCTGGTATCATTCGTGTATAAAAACCTATCTATAGGATATTTGGTGCGGTAAGAATAGTAGTTCCTTTGTACTGCAGATCTTTAAACACACACCTATTATGAAGCTATTGTCTGAATCTATACGCAGCTTTTTTGAAGGATTTGCATCCTTCTATATATCTATATTCCAGGTGATGAAAAAATGGTAGGCGGGGTGAGGGAATTAGGAACCTGTCTACCGCCAGGCAGGTTTGTTATTGGGAATTAGGGAAACCAGGTCGAATTGAATGTATTTTCATCTAATTCCCAATCCCTAATTACAAATTCCCCGCTTCTTTCCTCAATTCCGCGGCCAGCTTAAAAATCGTAAAAAGGTGATGCGCCTCATGCAGGAGGAAAAAATTCAGCCATTGTAATAAATTCATTTGTCCAAAAACCGGGTGTCGGCCGGTCCTGGCAAGATCAGCTTCATTGAATGACCCCATCCCGGAAGCGATCTCTTTACGGATACTAAGAAGGTCCTGCATTATTTCCCGGATTGATTTGCCACAGTTGTCAAGAAACAATGGATCAGCTTCGGCGGTATATCGTGCAAAGGCAGGGTTATTTTCTTCCAGGATCTGTTTTACCCTGCTTATGAATACATGTTGGTAGGTTTGCAGGTGAACAATATTTTCAAAGATGGACCATTTACCGGTAATGATGGGTCGTCTTACCTGTTCATCAGTTAACCCATCAATGATCTCCACCAGCGATTTATGCTGGTATTGCAGGCGGGTCGATATGGAAGAAGACATTTGCATAAACAATAGCTCAGTGCTTCTTTTGTTATCTGACTAGAAAACATAGGGGTGGCTCCCCAAACCCGGATTTCATGTCGGAAGAATAAATCTGTGTTTATCTGAACAATTTCATTAGCGGGACAAGCCGGGAATCTGCATTCCCTATTTCAATTTTAAAGATCAATCTTTTCCCCACACTTTCGTTCCTTCCGAGCAGTTAGCACAGATATCAATATTTTTCCTGCCGGCTAAGATCTTTTTTCTAAACACAGCGTATTCACCATTCTTCCAGATCTCTTTGAATGGCTTTTTCTTTAAGTCGCCCAGCTGGTGTTGCGCATCCTTATCAAAACAGCAGGGCGCTACCAAGCCATCCCAGGTGATGACAGGATCGTGCCATAGCCGCCAGCAATGGTTGGCAAGTTTGCCTTTGAATTCATGTCCATTGGCGGTTTTCCGGTAGCGGCTATATTTATCAATTGTGGGTATCAACTGGTTAGGATCTTTTTCATAATCATATACCTGGGCAGTCTTGAACCACACATCGTCTACACCAATATCCTTACCCAATTTTTTTACATCATTGATCTGGTGTTCGTTTGGTTTTACCACTAAGAACTGGAATACAATAAAAGGGGTTTTACTTTTCAATTCTTTTTTCCATTTGACTATATTCTTTGCTCCTTCAATTACTTTATCCAGGGATCCTCCAATACGGTATTGCTGGTAAACATCCTGTGTGGTGCCGTCTATGGAAATGATCAAACGGTCCAGGCCGCTTTCAATGGTTTTTTTTGCATTTGCGTCATTTAAATAATGCGCATTAGTGGAAGTGGCCGTATAGATCCTTTTTGCCGAAGCATATTTAACCATGTCCAGGAAATTAGGATTGAGGTAGGGCTCTCCCTGGAAATAAAAAACGAGGTATAAGAGATCCTTTGATAACTGGTCGATCGTTTCGGTAAAAAAATCTTCCCTGAGCATACCGGTCGGGCGTGTAAAAGCCCGCAAACCACTGGGACATTCAGGACAACGGAGATTACAGGATGTGGTAGGCTCAAAGGAAATGGAAATAGGATAACCCCACTGCACGGCTCTCTTTGTCCATTTGCTGATATAATAACTCATCAGCACCTTCATGCCGTTCCAGGCACGCCGGGGCGTGAGTTTTGACAAAAGGTTGAAACTATCTCTGCGGTCAAATCTCGACATGGGGAGTAAAGGTAAGACTGATTAATTTGTGGTTGAAACCTGCATTTAATAGCGTTTGAAAACCCCCGCCTGCCCGTCCGGTCAGGCGGGGATATTCTTCTAAGTTGGTATCTTGAAACACCTAAAATGAATTACACAGGTCTTACATACCATATTTTCCCCCTCGGTGATTCTGCCCTTACACTTGATTTTGGCAACAGCATCAATGAATTGTTTAACAAAGAAGTAATTGGGAGGTTTAGGGAATTGCAAAAACATCCTTTGCCCGGGATGATCGAAGCAGTACCGGCATATAGCGCCCTTACCATTTATTATGATCTTCCGGCTTTAAGAAAAAAAGTTCCCGCTAACAGGACCGTATTTGATTGGATAAAAGATCAACTCGAAGAAAGATTACAACGCCCCATGGAAGAAAATATTATTGCCACGAAATTGGTAAAGATCCCGGTTTGTTATGAAGAAGAATTTGCCCATGATATTCAGGAAATTGTTAGGTTAAAAAGTCTTCCGCTTGAAGAGGTGATCAGGATCCAGACATCAGTCAATTACAAAGTGTATATGCTGGGGTTTTTACCCGGCTTTGCATATATGGGGGAAGTGGATAAAAGGATTGCCATGCCCCGCAAACTCCAGCCGGAAAAAGTAGTAAAGGGCAGCGTGGGTATTGCAGGAATACAGACAGGGATTTACCCACTTGCATCACCGGGGGGATGGCAAATTATTGGAAGGACACCCTTAAAGTTATTTGATGCAAATTCCCCCCTTCCTTCTATCCGGGAAGAGGCTTCCGATAATGCATTTTGTTTGTTGCATCCGGGGGATACTGTTCAGTTTTATCCGATCACAAAAAATGATTTTTATGAAATTCTAAATCTACCCACTCCAACAGGAGAGGGGTCGGGGGTGAGGCCATGAGTCTGAAAGTTATTAAATCGGGCATCCTGGATACGATCCAGGACCTGGGCCGTTGGGGCCACCAGCATCTTGGGATCAATCCAACCGGGGCGATGGATACTTACTCCATGCGTGTCACGAATATGATGGTAGGTAACGAACCGGGTGAGGCAGTGATTGAAATGCATTTTCCCTCTTCCGTTTTTATGTTTACCCGGCCGGCCCTGATCGCATTAGGCGGTGCTGATTTTTCTCCAAGTATAAATGGTGACGCAGTGCCGAACCTTCATTGTATTATGGTTAATAAAAATGATGTACTACAGTTTCATCAACCATTAACAGGAGCACGGACGTACCTAGCTGCAAAGGGCGGCTTTGCATTAAATAAATGGATGGATAGTTACAGCACTCACCTGAAAGCGGGGGCGGGAGGTTACAAAGGAAGGAATTTACTGAAAGATGATGAAGTTTTATTGCGAGCGTCCCCACCTGCTTCGTTAATTTTCAAAGATGAAGGATTTACCGTACTGCCCTGGCAGGCGGATATAAGATGGGAAAAGAATAGCCCGGAGGTTTTCGCCCTGCCCGGGAATGAATGGGAACGTTTAACAGCAGAAGCTAAAGAAAATTTTTTAATGACCTCTTTTGTCATTACCCGGCAATCCGACCGGATGGGTTTCAGGCTAAACAATATTCCCTTGCCAAGTATGTCAAACGAGGAAGTCGTCTCTTCAGCAGTAAGTTTTGGAACCGTGCAATTGCTCCCTGATGGACGACTGATTGTATTAATGGCTGATCACCAGACAACAGGAGGTTACCCTCGTATAGCCCATGTCATTACAGCGCATCATTCAAAACTTGCACAAATGAAAGCAGGGGATAAGATCCAATTCCGGTTAACCGATCTGCAAACAGCAGAAGAATTATTGATAAAACAAGAGCAACATTTGCAGCAATTACAAAATGCCTGTATTTTCAGATTGGAAGAATTTCAAAAGAAATGAAACCGGAAAAGACAAATAACCCCGATCATAAAGACTCTTCGAAAGCCCTCCCGATAGTTCGGGAGGGTTTGGGGGAGGCTGATCTAAATTGTGATATGGGTGAAGGCATGAAAAATGAAGAACTCATTATGCCCTTTATCACATCAGCAAATATTGCCTGCGGCTATCATGCCGGCGATTCAGCGACCATGTGGCAAACGGTGGAGTTGGCGCTAAAATATCATGTGGCTATCGGGGCACATCCTTCTTTTTTTGACAAAACTAATTTTGGAAGAATGGAGATGAACCTGGAAAAAGAAGAAGTGTATGATCTGGTAACCCAGCAACTAATCATCCTTAATGAGATCACGTCTGCCCTCGAAACAAAGATCCGTCATGTAAAACCTCATGGTGCTTTATACAATATGTCGGCCCGGGACGCAGCGCTGGCAAGGACCATCGCTACCGCCGTAAAAGATTATGATGCATCATTGATAGTAGTTGGATTAAGCGGCAGTCATTCCATAGGCGAAGCAAGAGCAATAGGATTGAAGACGGCCAGTGAAGTTTTTGCCGACCGGACCTACCAGGATGATGGATCACTAACATCCCGTTCCCAACCGCAGGCTTTAATAGAAGATGCCGGGAAGGTGGTTCAACATGTTTTACAGATGATTAAAGATGGAACCGTAACAACGGTATCCGGAAAAACAATTCCTATCAATGCTGAAACCATCTGTATTCATGGGGATGGAGTACATGCAGTGGAATTTGCGCAAAATATCAGCCAGGCTTTAAAAGAAAATAATATTGACATTAAAGCATTTTAAACTGAGATCTTTTGGTGGCGTCGGGTTAGGCGCCGCATTCCTGATGGCCAATTCATCCATCGGTCCCGGTTTTCTGACGCAGACGACCGTGTTTACCCAGCAATTGCTGACAAGTTTTGGTTTCGTGATCCTTGTTTCCGTGCTGATCGATATCGGTGCCCAATTGAATACCTGGCGAATATTGACGGTGAGTGAACTGAGAGCACAGGACCTTTCAAACAAACTGGTGCCGGGACTGGGATATTTTTTAACCGTTCTCGTGGTTATCGGGGGTTTTGCATTCAATATCGGCAATATTGCAGGTTGCGGTATGGGCGCCAATGTACTGACAGGTCTTTCATTTGAACAGGGCGCGATCTTAAGCGGGATAATCGCCCTGACTTTATTTTGGGTAAAAGAGATCGGGAAGATGCTGGATGGATTTACAAAAACACTAGGTACGATAAAGATCCTTTTGGCGATATTCATTGCTATCAGTGCTCATCCCCCGCTATTGCAGGCCCTTCATCGTACCATTATTCCTGAAAAAATAAGTATGGTTGCGATCGCCACTATAGTAGGAGGAACGGTGGGTGGCTATCTAACTTTTTCAGGTGCCCATCGTTTACTGGATGCCGGCATTAAAGGAAAAGAAAACCTTCGCCAGGTGAACAGGAGTGCGTTAAGCGGGATTATCATTTCTACCATTATGCGCTTTGTGTTATTCCTGGCTGTGGTGGGCGTATTAACGCATGGGGCTGTGCTGGATAAAGACAATCCACCGGCTAGCGTTTTCCAATTTGCAGCAGGGGAGATCGGGCTTCGCATTTTTGGTATCGTGCTTTGGGGCGCCGCTATTTCTTCCGTGATCGGGGCATCCTATACTTCTGTTTCTTTTTTCAAAACATTTCATTCCCTGTTTGTAAAATATGAAAGACTTTGCATCTCTGTTTTCATTGTTTTAAGTACAGGGGTCTTTGTTTTTATAGGTAAACCCAAAGAATTATTATTGCTCGCCGGAGCCGTCAATGGTTTGATTTTACCCGTCGCCCTTGCCATCATTTTATTCGCCGCTACCCGCAGTACCATTATGAAAGGATACAAACACCCGGTATGGATGCAGGTAGCCGGATGGATCGTAGTAGGAGTGATGAGCTGGATGGGGTATGTTGCGTTGGCGGAGAATATTAATAAGTTGTAAAACCAAACCCCCTGTCCCCCTAAAGGGGGAACCTAGGTCGAACAGACTAATTGCCATCCGACTTATCTTAAAATGAAAATGAACAGAGAAAAACCTTTTCAATATTCTTCTCTCTTCTTTCAGAGTATTCAAATCACTAACAGAGTGATTGACCTAGGTACCCCCTTTAGGGGACAGGGGGTACAAAAAAGCCTCCCGTTCCCGGGAAGCTCTTTGAATCATCCATCCTTGTTTGTGTCCAATTAGCCGTTTAATATTTTAGAGCCAAGCAGGTAAGTCTTGCCAGGATGATAGATGAAAAGGCAGGTGCCGTTTTTTATTGTAGTAATGATTTTTGCAGATTCTTTTTGTGGTACGGCCGGGCAGCCAAAGCTGCGGCCCATGAATATACCCCGCTGTGCACGGTTCTCGTCCACATAAGCAGCCCCATGGATCACAATTCCACGTTCAAGCGCCTTATCATTATAGTTTGGCTCCACACCATGGATGCGTAAGGAAAGTCCATGCTCGCCGGTATAAGTATCACCGGTAACATAAAACCCCAAACTGCTTTGTAATGATTCCGGTTTATTCGAAAACTGCGTGGCGAATTCCGAGCCGGAATTCCGGCCATGCGCCACATAAGTATTAATGGTCAGTTTATTATTAATAAGATCAATAATGTATAATCTTTTTCTTCCTGACGACTGGCTAAAATCACAAATGGTCAGGTAGCCGGGACGGCTGATCATTTTTTTTGCCAGCAGGTGCTGGTAACCTTTCCACGCATAAGAAAACGCTTCTTTGGATAAACCATATTGCTGCAGGTTTATATTTTCATATAATATAGTGGAAGGAACGGTCCCGTTTGTAAAAGAGGAATCATCAATAGCAGGTGAAACAGCAACAACAGTAGCGATGTTAACGGAAAGCGCGCCGGGCCTCAATGTAAATGAAACGGATAGTATCCCCAGGGATACCGGAATAATGAGTTTTCTCACTCGGGTACGGATTTTAATTATCTATGAACGTAAGGCAGTGCAATAATAGTATGCACATTTTCAAAAAGAGAACATTAAGATGTTGTTTTGTAGAGAATTGCGAAGAAATACGAAAGATAGATCTTAATGGTTGGTAAAATTACGGGGAGAAAAAACCCTGTGATGAGATAAGAGTTGAATAGATAAAAGATAAAAGTTTCTGCGGGTCGACCAGCTTTTAATTTTCAAAATTCCCTTTTAGGGGAAAATGATAATAATAACATTTATATCCTTTATCCGGGGGCAATAATAGACAAGGAATTGTTGAGCCTGAAGAAACTTTTATCTTTTATCTAAATCACTTTTATCTACTCAATTCTCCATCACCTTATTAATATCCCTCTGCTTGATGATGAATTCGCTGGAATAAATTTTCAATAACAACATAAACAAAGAAATAAGCAGCGGACCGAAAATCAACCCAATAAAGCCAAACAGTTTTAACCCGATGATCACGCCAAACACGGTGGTCAGCGGGTGTACATTGCCGATCTTTTTAAGCAAGGAGAACCGTAATATATTATCCACCGTTCCTATTATCCCAAAACCATAGAACGTCATCGCGATTCCCTGCCAGGTCTGATCATTGGCAAAAAATATAATGATCAGGGGGATATAAGCAAGGGCGGCGCCGATCACAGGAAGCATACCTGCAATACAGGTAACACCAAACCAGAAAAATGGCTCCTTCACACCGATAATAAGATAACCGATGAGTCCTACCACCCCCTGCGCGAATGCGATCACGGGAATGCCCAGCGCATTTGATACCACCATCATATTCACTTCCCTGCCTACTTTCGCCACATTTTCATCGCGAAGCGGTATATATTCATATAATTTGTCTTCCATGTCCTGGCCTTTCACCAGCATGAAGTAAACAATGAAATACATAAAAAAAATAGTGCTGAGTGTGTTGAAGGTAGCGCCCAATACACCGGGAAGGCTATGGGCAATCGCATCACCGAATTTATTGAGGTTCTCATCGCTCACGATCGTAATATTATATTGCTGTTCCAGGTTATGCGCCACTTTTTTCAGCGCTCCGATCACTTCATCCGAATGCTGTATCACGTAACTTACCTTGGAAGAAAGCATATCCACCAGTAAGCCTACAGGAAGAAGGATCACTAAAAAGGAAATCAGCATGAGGAGAATAGCTGTCCACCCTTTGCGCCATTTTTTCTTTTCGGTCAGGAAAAACATGAACCGGCGCAACAATATATATAAGGTAATAGCTCCCAAAACGGCCGGCACAAACGAATACAATTCCAGGAACAAAAGAACACCCAGCAAAAAAAGAACCAATAAAAAGAAAAATTGCCGGATGCGATTCTGGTCAATGGTGTTGGAGCTCATAGAATAAAGATAAAAATTGATTAGATAAAAGATAAAAGTTTCTCCAGTCCGACCCGCTTTTTAAACATGGTAATCCCAGTTTAAAGGAAAAAATGAAAAATATATTCACCTTCTTTTTTCAGGGGCCTACAATAAGCAAGGAACTATTCAGCCTGAATAAACTTTTATCTTTTATCTATTTAACTTTTATCTACACCTTCACTTCTTTCCATTTCCCTTTTTTAAAATAATAGTAGGCGATCAAAGCAATGGCTGTTTCCGCGACAGGGATAGCGATAAAGGCGCCCATTGGACCTATTTGAAATCCTTTGACCAGTAAAAAAGCAAAAGGAATCTGGAAAAGCCAGAACCCCGCAAAATTGATCCAGGTGGGCGTTCGCGTATCACCTGCCCCGTTCAAAGCCTGCATCATCACCATCCCGATGCCATAAAAAATATATCCACTGCCGATGATCCTTAATGCAAGGGTACCAAAATGTTGTACAACCGGATCTTTAGTGAAGATGCTGATGATGGGAGATGCGAAAAAAAGGAAAATGAACATAACCCCTGACATAAATATGGTATTGTATTTTGTTGTCAGCAAAACACTTTGCTCCGCCCGGCCCGGTTCTTTAGCGCCGAGATTCTGTCCAACCAGAGTAGCGGCCGCATTACTCATTCCCCAGGCAGGTAAAATAAAGAATACAATATTTCTTATGGCCACCTGGTAACCCGCGGAGGCATCGGTGCCACCGGTTTTGGCCACCAATATGCCCATAGCGATCCAGCTACCCGACTGGATAATAAATTGCAGGGTGGCCGGAGAGGCTACTTTGATCAATGTCCGGATGATCGGCAGGTCCCATTTAAAATGCGAAATCTTTACTTTGATAACTCCCCTGCCTTTGAATAAATGATAACATTGATACAATACACCAATGCCCCGGCCGATTGTAGTGGCGATTGCCGCCCCTTTCAATCCAAGCTCAGGGAAAGGCCCATAACCATTGATCAGCATCGGGCATAAAAAAATATTCAGCGCACTCGCGATCCATAAACTACGCATGGCGATAGCCGCATCACCGGCTCCCCGAAAGATACCATTGATCAGGAAAAGTAAAATGATCACCAGGCTTCCCCCCAGCATGATACGGGTAAACACGGCTCCTTCTTTTACTACATCGGGCTGCGCGCCCATCAATCGTAAAATATCGGCGGCGAAAACAATTCCGCATATACTAATGACCACCGTAATGAGTAATGCGATCAGCAGCGACTGCATCCCGGCATGTGCCGCAGCATTGGCATCTTTTTCACCAATACGTCTTGACACCACCGCTGTGGCGGCAGCGCTTAATCCCATGGCCACTGAATAAACAATGGTAATGGACAGTTCGGTGAGTCCAACGGTAGCAATGGCATTGGCTCCGAGTTTGCCCACAAAGAATATATCTACCACGGCAAATACCGATTCAAGGCTCAGCTCCAGGATCATGGGGATAGCCAGTAAAATAATGGCACCCCGGATACTGCCCTGGGTATAATCGTGTTCATCCCCGCGAAGAGATTGTTTGAGTAAGGCGAAAAAATGTGAAAGCTTATTGGTATAAGTTGATTGCGACATGATTGAAAATCCCTGAAATTAATTAAATGAAAATTGAATACAGGCAACAGGTAGGTTGCGCGTAATAAGTGTCCTTGGTTCCTGGCGAATCCCGATGGTCATCGGGACTGGCCTTAAGCGATTTTCATATGCATTTGCTTAAAAGAGGGGCGAAGATAAGAATTTCTATTTACCGGTTATTATACTGATACCGGATGGTAGTGTCCTGGTTCAAAGCTTACAGGACCCGTTCGCCGACACCCACAAATACATAATTGATAACAATCATATATCTATGAAATTCCTGTCATTATCGTGCTGAACTGATGATAATAATTTGCCGCCGTAAAATGATAGTTATGAAAAAAAGATTAGTTCCCTTTATCATTGCGATATGTATTTCTGCCATGGCAGCAGCCCAGCCATCCGGGATCTTTCCCGGAGAGCCATTCAATGGCATGCAGGTCAATTATAGTATTACCGGCGCCACTATTTCAAAATACACAGATACACCTGGTTTTACGTGGACCCGCAGTCTTGTAATCACGGATATTCAGCTGGGAGGCGTTTTGGGTATATCCGGATCAGTAACGGCAGGCGGGCTTGGTTGTACAGTGAAAGTTACCGTTAGCGCCGGAAATAAATCAAGCAGCGAAACGTATGAAGTAAAACCTGGTAGCCCCCGGAGTTTTCAACAACAGGTAACAATTCCAAGAGATGCAAAATCCGCCAGCATTTCCATTGATATGAATGGTCACTATAGTATGGGCGGCGGTTCACGTGGCGTGGTAGTACATGGTGATTGGGATGGCAGATGGGGTAATGTTACCAAAAACCCGGAACCGGATAAATATAAACCGATCCGATCCCCGGTAGCAGTGCTAAAAGATATCCTCAGGATCTATTCAGATGAAAGGATCATTCCAAGAGGATTGGTAAGTAACGGTCCCGATAATAATAAACTCTGGTGGTTTGATAAAAAATATGATGATTATACCTGCGGCGCTTATCAAAGTAAAGTACTTGGCTTCCTGGATAATATGAAATATGGAAATGATCCGGCCCAAAAAAGATTATTGGAAGACTACGATTACGGACCTATACAAACCAACTGCGGTGTTACACCCGGTGGTCACCAGGCTGTGGTTATTTATCCCAAAGGCACTGACTGGAGAGTTACCGGAACCGTGCTGGATCCCTGGCCAGAACAACGGCCCAGGTCATACACCATGGAAGAGTGGCAACAGATCTTCCCGCATGGAACAAATCCATCCGGTTATTATACGGGTCAGTATCCTATATGCGGAGGCACCGGTTATAATGATCCCCGCAGAAGCGAGCTTACCCCGGAAGAAAATAACTGGTATAAATCACTTTCCAGGCAAAACCAGGATTTCTATAGACATATTAAAGATGTTACGGAAAGAAAAAGACGGATGAAGATTGATTATGCTAATCGTAACAACGACACAAGAACAGCAGCAGATTGTCCTTTATATTTATATATCACGGACACAAGGGGACGAATAAGTGGTTTCCCGGATGGAGAACTGCGCACAGAGATCCCCGGAGTATCCGTGAATACATTTCGACTTCCGGATGGAACTTTCTGGACCGAGTTAGCCTATCCTTCCAACAGGGGTTATAAGGTAATGCTGAATGGTACGGGCAGGGGTTCGGCTGAAGTGTATGCAGGGGTTCATATGCAGGATGATCCGGCCTACCGTTCAGTTTACAAATATTCATTCCAGGTAAACAGCGGGCTGGAATCCATATTAGATCAAAGTGAAGAAAATCCTGTTATTAATGTAGTGAATGGAGCCCGGAACAGGAAATCCGAAATTAGCGGAGTGAAGGTATCATCTGCTGATGGCGAAGGAAATATTATTCCTGCGTACGGGCAGGAACAAAAAATATTTGAAAACGGAAATATCTATGGTGTGAACAGTGGGCCCCGCAGATCCACGCAATTTACACTCACCGTGCCTACTTATATTTCACGCATTGAAAATTACCATTATTTCAACAATGGAACATGGCCCGGTACCATTGCACTCGTAGATGATAGAGGCCGGCAGTATGGTCCGTGGCAGGCAACGGGAACTCCGGGACAGGGAGGCGTTCAAAATGCTAACTGGGTGGTAAGACCAGCGATTACTTTACCTGCCGGAACTTATACGGTCATTGATTCAGATCCTTCCACATGGTCTACCAATGCCCAATCAGGAAACAGAGGGTTTACAACAGTTTGGTCTCAATAAATGAAATCAGGTATACGATAAGAAATAAGGATATAGCAAAATTGAAGTATCAAATAAAAAGATCAGTTATGAAAACAGGTGAATTCATTCTCCGGCAAGTTGGTCGGTTTTATAAGCAACCCTTGTCAATAAGTTGCAGGAAATTCAAAGTCTTAATTACATTGACCAAAAAATACGCTCCTTTCCTGTTGCTGCTGATTACAATTACGTTTCATTCCTTTCAGGGCCAGGCTCAAAACAGCTTTCCCCGCAATGAAAATGAAGCGCTGGCCATGCAACTACATGACTGGTATATAGAGAGTCAGAAAAACCTGGCTGATTGGAAAGCCGAGCTGATCAAGGCAAAGAATAACTCCGAAACCGCCGAGGATAAGAGCAGAATAAATCAGATCAATGCTCAAATTAAAGCGGAACAGGAATGGTGCAATAAAATTCAATCTTACTGGGAAAGGAACCGCACGTTATCATCCGGTACTGTAAAATCTTTCGCAGCGCACTATGGATCTCTGAGCGAAACCAGCAAACCAGCCAACGACGGGAAGTATGATAAGATTGAAGCTGCGATTAGGAATAATCCTTCCAACGTTACCATCA
>JADGPW010000277.1 GCA_017882265.1 Chitinophagaceae bacterium
CAACTTGGTATTACTGGCAGGTACAAAATAATGATCACCCTGGTAATTGAACCAGTATTTATTGGTGGCTGGTTCAAAGATGCTGATCCCCACATGAGCAGTTTGTAAGGCTTTAGTATCCAGCACATCGGTTTTTGCTGACCGGGCAATTTCTTTTTGTACCGAACAGGAGGCAAAAAATAAATAGGAAGTAAGAAATACTAAACAAGTTAAGCCTGAAAGGCCTTTCCGGAATTGAACATTGAACATTGAGTATTGAATATTGAACATTGTCTATTGCCTATTGTCTATTGTCTATTGAAAACTGATTACTCTTTTCTCCGCCACACTCTGCAATGCCGCTTCTATGATCCTCGTATTCTTGATCCCATCCGCAGCCGGAACAGGATTGGGCCCCTGCCCGGTCAATGCTTTATAGACATCATCATAATAACCCATATAGTTGCCGGGAGAAGAAGTTAGTTCTTTCCTCACCACCTCTCCTTTTATTTCTGTATGCAGCAACCCGTCCGGATATGCAGGCGCCGGGCACCAGTTTTCTAATGATGGTTTTGCACCCGCCAGTAATTGTTGTTCCTGCATATCGGAACGCTGCTGGAGAAACGAGCCTTTCATGCCATGCAACATATAAGCATAGGTTGATTCCCTGGCAATACAGGTAGCTTTCAATCTGACTCTAAGCCGGTCGTAATAGAAGAGCAGTTCAAAATAATCCGGCACAGCAACATCATCACGCATTTTAATTAGATCGGCAAATAAGGCCTTAGGGAAACCAAACAACTGGATGGCCTGGTCAACCAGGTGCGGGGAAAGATCATACAGATTACCCGCTCCCGGCAGGTTGCCCTCTTTATGTTGCTTGCCGCCAAACACTGGGCGGTAACGATCATACCGTATTTCCACTTCCCTGATCTCTCCCAGTACTCCTTGTTCCAGTATACTTTTAACAGCCCGGTAATCCCCGTCGTATCGACGATTTTGAAAAACACTAAGAAATACGTTTTGATTTTCCGCCAGGGCAGTAAGCGTTTCGGCTTCTTTTACAGTAATAGCAAATGGTTTTTCAATTACCATATTCTTACCAGCCTGCAAAACCATTTGGGCATGTTCAAAATGTAAATGGGTCGGCGTGTTCACCACAATCAATTGCAGATCTTTATCGGCACATAACTCTTCCACCGAGCGAACTAATTTTGCACCCGGGTATTTTTCCCTTGAGTCATTATTATGTCTTTCCACAATGGCGGATAGCTCATACCCAGGATGAGCATCAATAAATGGAGCATGAAATAATCTCCCGCTCATGCCGTATGAGCAGATGCCTGTTTTAATAATGGCTCCTTCTTTTATCATTGAATATTAATAATTGAATAATGAATATTTTCAAAAATATTCTACGTCCCCTTAGACTGCCGACTGCCAACTGCCGACTGCTGACTGTCACCCTCTCTCCTGCGCCCGCAGCCATCTCTCCGGTATCTCATTACTACTCGCCAACAGATAATCTTTATAGCTGCAGGCGATAAAACTCTTGTTGGGCAACTGCATCCACCAGCGACCGGTCTTTTTACTTTGTAAAAAAGTGGTTTCTACTTCCGCAAAGGCCGTGTGGTATTCATTAAAGGAATCTTTTTCGTCCAGTTGCGCCTCTCGCCGCCCGCGGCTTCTGCCATCGAGCACATACCAGATCATCTGGCTGATCTGTTTGGCGGTCAGGTCATCTTTATCAAGCTGTACATCATACCCGTAGATACCGATGCTGTTCACGTTGGGACTCATCCCGGCATAGCGCATCAACATGCAGGATTCTTCGCCATTCAAACCATTGGGAGAAATGGTATTGGCGGGGGCATAGGCATGTGCGATCGCTGAAATATCAAAGGAAAAAAGGTTACTGTTCCGGATGACGGGTTCCATCTCATCAATATTTTCTTTTACACTACCTACCCGGTAGCAATCAAAATGGAGCTTGTCCATCGTTTCCAGCATGCGCGGATGAACAAAATAACTCTGGAAGCCGATATGGTTATAATGACGGATAAAATTGGGTTCGCCGGTCAGCATTTCCATTAAAAAATTCTCATGCCTGAACGGTGAGTCGAGATTCAGATCAATCAATGCATCCACACAACTTGCTTCAATGGCTTTTCTATTTTCGGCATAGGCATTATATTGTGATAAGGTAAGATCATGCGAACCACCGAGAATAATGACAGTTTTTCCATCCCGGATCAGTTCCTCCACTACGGTCCGTAATGCTGCATACGAATCCGTATATAAAGAACCGGCTTTTATATTTCCCACATCGGCTATCCTGATATCGGAATGCCAGAAATATAAAGAATAAAAGTGCCGGCGGATAATATCCGGGGCATTACTCAGTCCATGGGTCAACCCACTGCCTCTTTGTTCCCCACAGCCTACTAATACGATCTGGGCTTCATCCAGGTCGGGAAAATTCTCCCCATAAAAAGTAATGATATTTCCTATTTGCCCATCCTTGTATCTTTCCTCGTGGGAGATCTCCTGCAGGCTTACCGGGGTAAGAAAATCACTGATATTGAGGTAGTCGGACATGCCCTTGATTTAACAACAAACTTACACGAAAACAAGGAGTATTCATTAGCTATAATCAGCAGGAATTCTTATCTTGCCGTTCTTGAAAATCCTTTTGACGGGCATATTATCCTTTTCATTTTTCTTCAGCACGATCATCATGCCATACAGCAATTTTGACGATACGAGTTCCGTTTGCTCATCCTATCATGAAAGCCAGCAGGAAGATGCTGATATGGATATCGGCGAATTCGTATTCAATAAGTTGCTGACCATTGGAGGCTTATTTGACAAGGGAGATGACGATGACGCCCCGGTTATCCCTAAAAGCCAGCATCCCATTCCTTTACAGGTTCAGTCATTACAATCGGGTTCGATATATTGCAATAAAATCATTATTACTGAACAGGAAAAAGAAATTATTCCTGCCAAGCCCACTTGTTTATTCAGAGAAAATAAATTCTCTTTTGATTTTCAAGCTCCTGTTTTTCATCCACCGGCCTTTGTTGCCTGAGCCATTTTGCGGTAACAAACTCTTTGTTACCCGTTAATTTCTTTTATTCATTCGTTAATTTCAGAAACAATGAAAACATATATCGTTGTGCTGATGCTTGCTATTATTGCAGGCCAGTCAGCCAATTGCCAGCCTGTAAAACCAACAGCAGCCGTTAAATCCGCTTTCAATACTAAATTCCCTACGGCCACCAATGTGAAATGGGGAATGGAAAATTCCAAAGAGTATGAAGCTGAATTCAAGCTCAACAACAATCCGGTATCGGCCAATTTTGGCCTGGATGGTCATTGGGTGGAAACAGAATCAACGATTCCGTTAGCGGAACTGCCTTCAGCTGTGCCCGCCGCTATTAAGGCAAAGTACCCCGGCGCCTCTATTACCCGGGCGGAAAAAACAGAACAACCCGGTAACAAGGTTATTTACGAAGTGGGCCTTAAAGTGGACGGGAAAAAAAAGTCAATGGAATTGAATCCTGACGGAACTTCGGCACATTAATTATAAATAAAAGCAGGTATCCACCCGGGTTCCTGCTTTTACATCATCGTTTTACAACAAAAAAAATAGCATTATGAAAAAGTCATTAGTTCTTCTAACCATCATTAGTTTAGCCTGCTCCGGCCTGCAGGCACAAAAAACATTTCATGTACTCAATACCTTTCATATTCAAAGCGGCGGCGGCTGGGATTATATTGCTACAGGCCCCGGTAATAACCGGTTATATGTTTCTCACGGAACACAGGTAAACATCCTGAATGAAAAGACTGGCGATTCCATTGGTGTCATTGAAAATACCACCGGCGTTCATGGCATTGCTTTTGATAAATCAACGAACAAGGGTTTTACCAGCAACGGTCGATTGAACAATGTAACGGTATTTGACCTTACTACAAATGCTGTCATCACCCAGGTACCAACCGGCATAGGACCTGACGCCATCATGTATGAATCTTACACCAAAAAGATCATCACCTGCAATGGACGCAGCATGAATCTCAGCATTATTGACCCTGTTACCAATAAATTACTTGATAGTGTTGCGGTGGGTGGGAAGCCCGAAACAGCGGTTTCAAACGGTGCAGGAAAATTATATGTGAACATTGAAAATAAAAATGAAATAGTGGAAGTGGATCTAAAAACCTGGGCCGTGGATGCTCATTGGTCAATTGTCCCTGCAGACGGACCCACTGGTCTATCTATTGATAAAACAACCAACAGGTTATTTGCCGGATGCGGAAATAAAATGCTGGCCGTGGTGGATGCCACAAATGGCAAACTGATCCAAACGCTCCCGATCGGTGATGGTTGCGATGGCACAGGGTTTGATGCCAGCACGAAAAACATTTTTGCTTCAAATGGCGACGGCACGCTGACTATTTATCATGAAAAATCAGCCGATGTATATGAATTGGTGTCCAATGTGGTCACTAAAAGAGGGGCCAGAACCATTGCGGTGGATGAACAAAACCACCTGGCCTATATGCCTACAGCAGATTTTGAAGCTGCCGACCCCAATGTTCCGAAGTCAAGACCTAAAATGATTCCAGGCACTTTCCAGGTAGTAGTCGTTGGTCAATAATAAGAAAAGCATTAGGTATCTAAAAATCAGAAAATGAAAAGGCTTTTCAGTTTATTTTTTTGCATTTCAGTCGTCACCGTTTCTTTTGCGCAAAAAAACAGCCTTGATTATTTTGTCAGCCAGGCGCTGGTCAATAGTCCCTTGCTGAAAGATTTCAAAAATCAGCAGTTATCGTTGAGCCTGGATAGCCAGCTGATCCGCGCGGCCCTGAGGCCACAGGTGAACGGAATTGGCAATGGGCTTTTTGCACCGGTGATCGGTGGATGGGGCTATGATGAGGTGATCACCAATAAGCAACAGCTTACCGGCTTGGTGCAGGTCAGCCGGTCCTTATTAAGCAACAAAACGATAGCATCACAGATCGCCAGCCTGCAGATACAAAGCCTTTCCGCCGCGAATAATGGCAGGATAACGGAGCAAGACCTCCGGAAAGCGGTCATAGACCAATACATCATCACATATGGCGGGCAATTACAACTGGATTTCACTAATCATGTGAGTGAGTTGCTGAAAAAAGAAGAAAACATATTAAAAAAACTCACACAGGATAATGTATACAAACAGGTGGATTACCTGGCTTTCGTGGTCACCCTTCAGCAACAATTGCTAAATGCTTCACAACTGGAAATTCAATACAATTTTGATTACACCACCCTGGATTACCTGGCCGGGGTGGTTGATACGCTGATTACACCATTACAGGACCCGCACCTGTATGCTACGGCATTAGGAGATTTTACGGGTTCTGTATTTTACCGGCAATTTGTATTGGACAGTCTGAAACTGGTCAATAACAAGGCCCTGATCGACCTGACATACCGCCCCAAAATCAATGTGTTTGCCGATGCTGGTTATAATACATCTTTTTTTTACAAACCGTATAAAAATATCGGGACCAGTATCGGGGTGAATGTAACCATACCGATCTATGACGGTAAACAAAAGAAGCTGCAATACTCCAAAATAGATATCCAGGAGGGAACCCGGATCGCCAAAAGAGATTTTTTTATCCGGCAGCATCACCAGCAGGTATTACAATTAATGCAGCAGCTGAATGCGACCGATCGTCTCATTGACCAGATCAATAAGCAAATAAAGTATACCGAGACACTGATTACCGTCGATGAAAAACTGTTGGCGACAGGAGATATCCGGTTGACCGATTTTATACTGACATTAAATAATTATTATACCGCCAAGAACTTGGTGACGCAGAATTATGTCAGCCGTTTAAAAATAATGAACCAACTTAATTACTGGTCAAGATAAATCATTCGTCATGCAAAAATCTAGTGTCTACCTGCTGTTGATCCCATTCATCATCACCGCATCCTGTCATTCCAAATCAACGGAAACAACGACAGAACAGGAGCCGGAATCAATTACCCCGGTCACCATCACTTCTATCTTAACCGATCCGATGGCAGAGTACATTGAACTCAATGCTACTTCCACTTTCCTGCAGAAAGCGTATGTAAAAGCAAGCGCCAGCGGTTATATCAAAGCGGTCAATGTGAAGGTTAGCAAAATGGTATCGGC
>JADGPW010000278.1 GCA_017882265.1 Chitinophagaceae bacterium
ATCAGTAAAATGCATAGCCCTGCCTGCCGGCCTTGCTTCGCCGAAGCGGCTACGCGAAGGCAATGCAGGCAGGCACCAAGGCGCCAACCTGCCCGACTGCGTCATTCAGGCGGGGAAATACACACATAGATCGCTATGTGAATACTATGTTTTCTATGTCCTATGTGGTTCAAAAAGCTACCGCCGGGATTTTAAGGTAAGTTTTGGGTAAGGATAAGCTGCCGGAAGGCAGGTGGGTGATAAAAACAAAATTATCAGCTATCTAAAAAAATACCATAACAAAATGACTCAACCCACACTTTTGCCTAACCCCATTCCGCTGGATGAAATTAAAGAGGCGCAGAAACGCATCAAAGGAAAAGTAAATCGTATTCCCCTGGTACGACTATACCATGATGAGTTTCCCGGTGAGATATACCTGAAGCTGGAGAATCTACAGCCTATCGGTTCATTCAAACTGAGGGGTGCCTGTAATGCCATGACTATCGCCGGGAAAGAGAGGCTCACGGATGGTGTTTATACTGCCAGCGCAGGGAATATGGCACAGGGCGTGGCATGGATCGCTAAAGCCATGAACATCCCCTGCACTGTTATCGTACCTGATCATGCTCCGCAAACCAAACTGGATGCGATTACCCGATTGGGGGCCACTTACATCAAGGTTCCTTTTGAACAATGGTGGCAGGTATTGGTTACGCGTGTCTATGAAGGAATGAAAGGATTTTTTGTTCATCCCGTAAGTGACCTGGCGGTTATAGCAGGCAATGGGACCATTGGCCTGGAAATACTGGAAGACCTTCCGGAAGTGGATGCGGTGATCGTTCCTTATGGGGGCGGGGGATTAATTTCAGGAATTGCTTCTTCTATAAACGCTTTGAAACCCGGGACAAAAATCTATGCTTCTGAAACTTCCACTGCCGCTCCTCTTTTTAGTTCCCTTCAGGAAGGCAGCCCGCAAAAGATCAATTATATCCCAAGCTTTATTGATGGGATCGGCAGTGCGGGAATATTAACAGAAATGTGGGCACTAGTCAGTTCATTGGTGAGTGCCTCTATTGTCATCAGTCCTGAGGAAATAGCAAAAGCTATAAAATGGCTGATCCTGCGCAACCGGGTGATAGCCGAAGGCGCCGGTGGTTCATCTGTCGCAGCCGCATTAACCGGAAAAGCAGGTCATGGAAAAATTGTCTGTGTGATCTCGGGAGGAAACATTGATGCTGAAAAAATAGTCAAAATATTGAATGACCAGGTGCCATGATATGACTGATCGTGCTGGCATATATATGTTAAATGTTAAGTAAAGAAAGAACTCTAAACAATGATTGTCGCCACGTTAGCATATTTCGTTCCTGAATTAATGGCTTTTGCCAAAACTGATCCCTCCAATACACCTGCAGCTGAATGGTTACGAAGAGGAAACAATTGGCAACACCTGAGCTGGGTCAGAGGCTTTTTTATGTATCTTGGTTTTGTGATGCTGCTGATCGCTTTGACAAAAAACAAGATCGGGAAAAGTGTCACTTAATGATACAGACCGGCGTTTGAACTTTCTTTCCGCTGCACGAAATCCCAACGATCATATCATTGCCAATGTAAAAATGCCACCGTTTCCACCGGTGTCCTAAATATTTCTTTCCCTATTCATAATTTTTACTTGTTTGGGCCGCCCTTTGCACCGGGTCTTCCGAATAACATATAATGTACATCCTGGTATTTACCCGGGTTATTTTGGGTGGTATAACCACCCGCTGAAAACATTCTCCCGTTGGCATTAAATTTCCTGATCGTTACATAGTCGCCATAACGCGCGAAAGAACTTGTACTCAACCTGGGATAGTATACTACAAAATCTCCCATAAAGCCTGCTGCATGATTTGCTTCCGTTGTTTTACCTCCCCAACCCAGTGAAATGCCCACTTCATTATCCGAATTGGTCGCGAAATAGGGATAGGCAAAGGCGTAATCATTGTTCCATATCTGCATCTGTTGTATCACACTGTAGTCGGTATTGCGGAATTTCACCACTTCCACATAAGCATTTGAAAAGCCTCCCTGCGCACCGGCATTCCATGCAAACCAAACTTCGCTTCCTCTGCGGGTGGCTCCTATGACGGCGTTACCAGGGAAACCAAAAGAAAGCCAGTTCACTCCTGTCGGCGTATTTGAGCTATAACTTTGTGTCCAGGAATTAATATCCCGGTCTCTCCAGTAATAAGTTGTCTCCGATTCCTTCCACGAGAAAACCCGCATTTTACTGGTGTTAACATGCCCTGCCCAATACACTTCATTACCAGTGTTCTGGGAAACATGCCCACCGTATGCATTACCCCCATCGGTAGGATGCGTATACCAAAATGTGAAACCGGATCCCAATTGCATTTCATGTAGGGGTAATCTTATGACCAGTTTCCCGGTATTCACGGCATCGCAGCTAATATAAAGCCAATTGTCACCATACGAGACATCGGGATAATCCAGGGCTCCGGCCGTTGATTCTACCGATGTGCTGGTTATGTCCCAATAGACCCATGAAGTGGCCCCGGTATTTATTACATCCGCTGTACTGGCGGCGGCAACGCGTATAATATTCTTTCCCGATAAACAACCTCCTGCCCCGTTACCGCAAAACTGCATAAACCATATAAAGCGATCAATAGATGGAACGTATTGCATTACCTGGTCGCAGCAAAACCCGGCACTAATATTATTACCGGCTCCGTCATTCACAGGACCGCTTGGAAATATGGTGGTAGGGTCCACGGTAGAAAAAGTTTTCCCGCTATCCAGGGAAAGCCGAATCCTCGAATTATAACTTAACATCACGACCCCTGCGTTTGAGGCCACGCTGACATCAGGTGTTGGGTTTACCCCATTACCAGTTCCTTCATTATTAAATTGATAAAAATCAACCGCCGCACCGGCCGGGTTAACGGGCTTTCCATTCCGGTCAAATTGAATCTGCTTCAGTTGAATGAGTGGGGTATGTGGCCTTTTATCACCAATTAACGGCCCTGTAGGTACCCGGTACGGTTTTTCTAAATTGGGCTCCTCTTTTGGATTAAGTTTTAATGGAGGGTATTGTTTCCCTTTAACCCTCCTGGGTTCTGCGGTGGCGGAGCCGGCCCGTGCTTCCTGTTGTGTTTTATCATTCTGTGAAAAGCCGGCGATAAAAAGAAAGAATAACCCGATGCAGGTGATGGTTAATTTTTTGTACATATATTAATTTTTAGGTGTGGTTATTTTAGATAATGTATGAACCTGTGTAGCATCATTAGGGTATCCTAATATAAGGTATTTCACCAGAACAGTCAAACAATTGTGTGAAGATAAAGTACAGGTATGCATTCTGAAATCAAGGCCTATCCTTTAATGTCAGAGATTTTGAATGGCACGCAGAGATCGCGGGGCACGCAGAGAATACTTTTAAACTTGAAATGCTGCCAACGCTGCTTGCCATTCAAATTGTTTCAATGTCCTTGGCCGGTTCCGGTGCCCATAAAAGAATAACATTAACTTGCCGGTGTGACCGAATGAAGAAGTGTAATTGTATTGGTTAGTGACAACGCTTTTACATTTCTTTTCGTTCAACCGTTATGACCCGAAAAAATATCCCATTTGATTTTGTCTTTGATCTCCTGGTTCCGCTTGTCGTTACCTTGAAGCCTATGTTTGGATTGTGGGCAATATACCTGGATAAAAA
>JADGPW010000279.1 GCA_017882265.1 Chitinophagaceae bacterium
CTTTGGCAGTGATCACTTCATACCCTTCGTTGGAGAGGTTGTATTTCAGTATTTCAAGAATATCCGGCTCATCATCCGCTATCAGCACCTTTCTGGGCTTGTTTTCCATGTAAAAGTTTGGGCAAACCTAAAGGTAAATTCCATCGCAGGGAAATTTACCAAGTCCTGTTTACGCAGACTTAATGTAAACTTAATACTTGAAGCTGGTAACTGGTTGCCGGTTGCTTGTTTCTGGCTACTGGTTATTGGTTTACTAAACTAGTAACTTGTATTTAAGTAATTAGGAATCAAATAGGGAATCTCCAAATTTAGCAACTAGCAACCAGCAACTAGCAACCAGCAACCAGCAACCTGTAACCATAAACAAACATCCAGCCCCACCCACGCAGCTTTATCCCCCCTAAATCCGTCTATTTCAATGAAAAACCGGGGAAGCGACACATATCAGCCCGGGCTTACTAACTTTGCGTGACGATCCTTATGATAGCAACAAGCAGAAATATCCTGGTAACCGGTCTTTTTTTTGTTTTGAGCAATATTGCTTCAGGACAACCATTATTTGTATCCTCTGGCGGCAGGGACCCCAATTGTAAACCACCCAAAAACCGGGAACTGTTTCATGATTATATCGATGCCCAACAAAAGATTATCCTGAATGCGGATGGCAAAAATGACAACCAGTTCACACCTTCAGCGAATGATGAAGTAAATTTTCTCCTGACGCAAGCCCTGGTGGGTAAGGTCGATGCATTGCAATGTAAGATCGAGAAAGATACCCTTCTCAAGGATCAGCATAAAGTACTATACCTGAGAGGTATTGAAAACCTGCTTAAATTCTTTAATTCAAATTATACTTCCGGGAAAATAGACCCTGTCCTGTTACCTGATATCATCATTAACTATGAAAAATGCCTGGAAAATGATGAAAGGGGACAGTCCATTGAGCCTATCATTAGCGGCTTATCTTATGAAGTCGGCTATTCAATTGTAAAAGCGGATAATACCACGTTTTTGAAAAACGCCGGGTTCAAACCCAGCCAATATCTCCTGGTACTTAAATACTGTCTGCTTCATCCGGATAACATATTTTCCATTTTAAGAGAAAATCCGGATGTTCCTTTTGCAGACAGTATCCTTCGTACACTAGATAAAAGGAAATTTGCCCGCCAGTTCTATGATTATGCTCAGGCAAATAACAGGCTAGGGTATGTAATCCGAAATATCGTGGATGACGATTTTATCAAGACAATCGTCATCATGGCTAAAAGCAAAAGCGGCCAGCAATATTTTTGTTTCCTTGATAATATTGTTAATGGGAGAATGACCATAGCTCAGATCGATTCAGTAAAAGACGATACTTTATCTTATTATAAGTTACTGGTAAAAACCCAAATGGATTATTACACCAGGGCGACAAACAAAGACACGGCATTTGAGTTTAATGCCCTCACGGAGAGGTTGATGAAAAAAGCAAAAGAAGGATTTGTGAACACGATCAATGGTTTACACACCGAGCCAGCGGAAGTTCGCTTCAGGTGTATTCAACCCCTGAATGCCCAGGAATTATATTACCTGGCCGTATTGACAGACGGCTCCATTTATACTTCCAGTTTTGTAAAAGGGGTGTACCCCCTGATGATGAGCAAAATAAACAACCGCGGCGACTCCCTCCTTATCCTGTTGAATTTTGATAAATACCGGAAGTTGATAAAAATGGCTGCAGGCTATAATACACTTGCCAATTTTTTAAGTTCATTTGCCAAAGGTGAAACCCCCGAACAGGAAGACCCTGCCAATACGTTGATGCGGGCCTTTGTAAAAAACCTGGAAAAAACAGATGGACCGGAAGATGCGGTGGACGTGGCAGATTCTTATGCCAGTATTGCCGAAACGATAAAACCAATTGCTGATGAAATGCTCAGGAATGTAAAGGCTAATTTTGAGCGAAATGAAAACGCTAATAATAAACGTGGGATGGCCATTTATAAGATCCTCAACGAACTGTTTCTTTCAGCCGATACAGCCAATAAAATTGATCTGACGAAAGAACTGGGCATTCCGCCAGTGTATGAGGTGCCGTTCCAATCACTGGTCAACGATAGCGGGAGGGTGATCATGCAGGTATTCTTTTATGGGGATAAAGACGGGCAGGGCATTTTCCGCGGCTTTGTCAATATGTTCAGCAATGCCAACTGGACAATAACCGCCACGGAAAATTGGGTATGTATCAATTCTGCCAAAGGCAGCCCGGTTTCCATTTATGCCAATAAACCCTTGCCGGAAGAAGGCGGACAGGATGAAAAGGCACAAAAAGCATTATGCGAATACTTGCAGAATAATAAATTGTTCCCCACCATTACCATTCACCGGGGCCATAGCTATTACGCTGATGCCACTATCGAACAAATGTTTCCTTCCTCCCGGATCGTGTTCCTTGGATCCTGCGGTGGGTATCACCTGATCAATTCCATCCTGGCCAAAACCCCGGATGCACATATTATTGCATCCAAACAGATCGGGGCCACGGAAGTCAACCGTCCGTTTTTCCAGTTGCTTACAGAAAAAGTGAGAAACGGGAATAATATTGACTGGATACCATTTTGGAAAGAATTAGATAAGATGATCGTTGCGAAAGAGTTTGAGGATTATATCCCGCCTTACAAAAACCTCGGTGCTCTTTTTATTAAAGCGTACAAGATTGCGATGGGTAAATAAGTGGAATTGGGAATTAGGGATTGGTAATTAGGAAACCACGGCCAATTCCCAATCCCTAATTCCCAATTCCAATTCCTTGTAGATAACATGACGCCGGTTCTGACTAAATTTGTCCTTCATCAATTTTTTCATCTTGTCAGTTACCAGGAAACGTTTTTTTGATTTTACTTTATTGCGCAGGGTGTTTCACTATGCAGCTCCGTATAAGAAAAAATTCTATCTATCGGTCTTCCTTGCTATCGTACTGGCTATTATTACACCGGTCAGACCGATGCTTATCCAGGTGACAGTTGATAAATATATCTCCCATTCGATCGCTGCCATGGTCATTAATATGACCCTGATCCAGATAGGGTTGATATTAATAGAAACAGGGCTGCGGTTCTTGTTCACGTTTAGTACAGCATCGATGGGCCAATCCGTAGTAAGGGATATGCGGGTGGCGGTGTATAATAAGATCCTGGGCCTGAACCTTTCTCAGTTTGATAAAACTCCTATCGGCACATTAACCACCAGGACGATCAATGATATTGAATCCATCAACGATATCTTTTCAGATGGATTGGTCCCCATCATCGCCGACCTGCTTTCGATCGTTTGTGTGCTGGGCTATATGTGCTGGAACGACTGGCGGCTGACCCTGGTCGCGCTGATCCCGTTTCCCCTTATTCTTATTGCCACCTGGTATTTTAAGGAAAGTATCAACAAATCTTTTTTCAAGGTTCGTAATGCCGTAGCCAGTCTGAATGCTTTTGTGCAGGAACACCTGACAGGAATGCAGGTGGTACAGGCGTTCGCGTCGGAAGACAGGGAATTCGAGAAATTTAAAAAGATCAACAGGGAACATCGCAACGCCAATATTAAAGCCATTTTTGCGTACTCTGTTTTCTTTCCCGTAGTGGAAATAGTATTGGCATTATCAATAGGTTTGATCGTTTGGTGGACCTCCAAAGAAGCTTTGCATTTACAGCAAAGTCAGCAGGGTACCGTAGTCGCTTTCATTCTCTGCCTGAATCTCCTGTTTCGCCCGCTCAGGGTCATTGCCGATAAATTCAATGTATTGCAGATGGGTATCATCGCCGCGGAAAGAGTTTTTAAGGTGATGGATAATGAAGACACCCCCAAAATCCCTAAAGCTGGCTTTGCAAAGACTCCTGAAGAAATAAAAGGAGCCATTGATTTTGAAAATGTATGGTTTGCCTACAATGATGAGAATTATGTGCTGAAGGATGTAAGCTTTTCAGTAAAGCCGGGCGAAACAGTTGCCATAGTTGGGCATACCGGGAGTGGCAAAACAACCATTATCAGTTTAATGAATCGTTTATACCATATTCAAAGAGGAACAATAAAAATTGATGGGGTCAGCATTGATGATTATGACCTGGAAAAACTGCGCCAGCACATAGGCGTAGTGTTACAGGATGTTTTTCTATTCTCAGGTTCAGTGCTGGATAATATTACCCTGCGTAATCCGGCGATACCCCGTATAAAAGTGATCGAAGCGGCAAAACTTATTGATATGCATGACTTCATCATGCGGTTACCCGGTGACTATGATTATAATGTAATGGAAAGAGGGGCTACTTTATCGCTGGGGCAGCGGCAGTTATTATCTTTTATCAGGGC
>JADGPW010000280.1 GCA_017882265.1 Chitinophagaceae bacterium
AAATTTATCCTTTATTTCATCCACACCGAATCGCTGACCGATCGTAGGCGGCTTAAACAGATCCAACGTAAAGTTTTCTGAGAGGAGACTGTGCTTGTTATTACCAGCCGCATAACTACCCTTATGCTCTTCCAGGTCCTTGGCTACCAGTTTCGAGGTCTCCTCTACGCTATGCTTAATCTGTTCTTCCCTTAACAATACCATATTCTTTATCCATGATACCTGGATAATAATAATACTTATCAGCGATAAGCTTATTAAAACCGTGATTATGGTAAAAATGCGTTTCATGAACAAAAAACTATTCGCTTCGTAAGATACTAATTAGCATAAAGCGGCAATATAAAATAACTGGCTAACTCCGGCCTGCCTAACCCTGCAAAAATACATTGCCTGAATTGTATACCATGGCGGGAACGGGGTATTTACTGTCAATTTAACGGGGATTTAGAAAAAATTCCCTGTTTGGCAGGATCCCGGAAGGACAACCCTTTCGTATATTGAACCGATTGAGTTTTTAACAGTTTTTAAAAAAAAGATTTTTCATCCTAAATTGAAGTATGATTGAACCGGCTCCCGGCATATTACTGATAGCGGACCCCTTCCTGAAAGATCCCAACTTTCTGAGAACAGTTGTTTTTTTGTGCGAACATAAAGAAGAAGGAAGTTTTGGATTTGTATTGAATCGCAAATATGAAAATACGCTGGATGAACTGATCCCCGAACTGGAGGGGTATAAGATGCCTGTCTATTATGGCGGTCCGGTGCAAATAGATACCATCCATTTTCTTCATCAATACCCTGATGAGATACCCGGCGGTCATGAAGTGCTGAAAGGTGTATATTGGGGCGGTGATTTTGAAGCGGTGATCAATCTGATTAAAAAAGATGAAGTGGACAGCAATAAGATCCGTTTTTATATCGGTTATTCCGGTTGGGGCACCGGGCAACTCGTGGAGGAATTGAACGAAAAAACCTGGCTAACAGTAAAAGCCAACCGCAAACTTGTTTTTCATCGCAACTATGAAGAAATATGGAAGGACTCACTCAAGTATCTTGGTGGTGATTATGAAATGATGGTGAATTTCCCCATTGACCCGCAATTGAATTGACTGAATATTTATTCCACACCGACGGCTCCTTCTACTAAAACGGTCACCGCATTATTAAGCACTTCTACAAACCCGCTCTGAATATCAAAATATTCAAAATGATTTTGTTTGTCTTTCAACACTTTCAGCCGGCCTGCTTTCAATGCACTGACCAGCGGGGCATGTTTTTCCAGAACTTCAAACGAACCGCTGATGCCCGGCATCTGCACACCATAGACCTCGCCGCTGTAAAGTTTTTTTTCCGGAGTTAATATTTCTAAGTTCATCGTTATTATTTGCTGATGACTGTCGACTGCCGACTGATTATCCCTGCGCAGCTACTATCATTTTCTTGCCTTTTTCAATAGCATCATCGATCGTGCCCACCAGGTTGAAAGCCGCTTCTGGGTATTCATCCACTTCTCCGTCCATGATCATATTGAAACCACGGATGGTTTCTTCGATAGGTACCAATACACCTTTCAAACCCGTAAATGCTTCTGCAACATGGAAAGGCTGTGACAGGAAACGCTGAACCCGCCTGGCCCGGCTGACTACTAATTTATCATCATCACTCAACTCATCTAAACCAAGAATGGCAATGATATCCTGAAGTTCTTTATAGCGTTGCAACATTAGTTTTACCCTGTTCGCGCAATCATAATGAAGATCACCAACGATCTTTGGTGTTAAAATCCTGGAAGTAGAATCGAGCGGATCAACCGCTGGATAGATTCCAAGGTCAGCGATCTTTCTTGATAATACCGTCGTGGCATCCAGGTGAGCGAAGGTGGTGGCAGGCGCGGGATCGGTCAGGTCATCCGCAGGCACGTAAACCGCCTGCACAGACGTAATGGAACCATTTTTTGTAGACGTGATTCGTTCCTGCATGATACCCATTTCGGTGGCCAATGTTGGCTGATAACCTACTGCTGATGGCATGCGTCCTAACAGAGCAGATACTTCAGAACCAGCCTGGGTAAAGCGGAAAATATTATCAACGAAGAAAAGGATATCACGACCCTTTCCCTGTCCATCACCATCCCGATAGTATTCAGCAATCGTCAACCCACTTAATGCTACTCTTGCACGGGCGCCCGGTGGTTCGTTCATTTGACCAAATACGAATGTTGCTTTCGACTCAGAGAGTTCTTTCATGTCCACTTTGCTCAGATCCCAGCCACCTTCTTCCATGCTATGTCTGAAAGCTGCACCATAATTCATGATCCCCGCTTCGATCATTTCACGCATCAGGTCATTACCTTCACGGGTTCTCTCACCCACACCGGCAAAAACCGACACACCGGCATAAGCTTTGGCGATATTGTTGATCAATTCCTGGATCAATACGGTTTTACCCACACCGGCGCCCCCAAACAAACCGATCTTTCCGCCTTTTGAATAAGGTTCAATCAGGTCAATTACTTTAATACCCGTATATAATATTTCAGATGCAGTACTCAGGTTCTCAAACATTGGAGGTTTATTGTGGATGGGGCGTCCGCCTTTCTTGGATACAGCTGGTAAACCATCGATCGGATCGCCTGTCACATTGAAAAGGCGGCCTTTAATTGCATCCCCAACTGGCATAGCGATCGGGATACCGGTATCTGTTACTTCGGTACCACGCATCAAACCTTCAGTACCATCCATCGCAATGGTACGAACGCTATCCTCACCAAGGTGTTGCTGAACTTCCAGCACGAGTATATCGCCATTTTCCTTTTTTAGTTCAAGCGCATTATAGATCTCGGGAAGTTGACCCTCAAACTGAACATCAATTACGGCGCCTATCACCTGTTTTACTTTTCCAACGTTTGCCATATTATTAGTTTATTGAGACCCCGGCAGCTACCGGGTTTTTCAGGCCGCAAAGGTAAGGGCGTGAGGTTAATTTCCCAAGTCGAAAAACAAGGTTTTTGAGGCTGGGGAAAACGGGTTAAAAAGACCTCAAATCATACCTTATTCCTGTTCTTTATTATTTCCTGATAACGCCTCCTTAAAGGCATCTTTCGATAAAAGAAGGCTTCCCGGGTTTCTTTTAGATGGCTTCACCAATAAATGCATGGGCCCACCCGACTGCCAGTTGAGCAAAATATAGTTTTCTTCACTGATGGCGAAAAAGTATTGGCCATCACTATAATTGACAAGGCTATATGACTGCAATATAATTTCATCCTGGATCGGGTTTATTTTTTCAAAACCTTCAACAGGCTGGTCATTTTTGAAGAACCCATATGGAACATTATTTTCAAAAAGATCCTCCTTATTCAGGTCTCTATCAAAATGATCTTTAAAGACCTGGAACAGAAATGCAGCCTCTTTCATAAAATAATCCCCGGGAATCTCTTCATATTCAAGTTCATTATACCATCCTGCCAAACAGAAATTCATGGTAAGACCCGTGATGGCTTCTTCGTCATAAGTAGAAAATTCATCGATTTCACTGACCAATAAAACAAGCATTCTTTGCATCAAAGAAATCAATGCCTGTTGTGCATCTCTGAATTTACTTTTTTGAGCAACCAACACATATAATTCTCCGGGAAGTTCTTTCCCGGTTAACCCAGTATAAACCGTTAGTGGAAAAGTCGCTGCTTCCAGGCTTCGCTGAATATATGTATCGGTTATAACAAAGGCGGGTTGGTTGAAGGGGTTCTTCATATCTTAATAATAAATCCTGCAAAAGGACCTATATCCTATAAATATACCAGAATCCGGGGTATGAACCTCTTCCAACAATTCGATCCATTTAATAACTGACTTTAATTTGCGTGTAGTTAAATCCATATACCAATCCTGGTATATCCTTAACTGGTTAAAATAATCAGGGGAAATACGCTTCCGGATTAGCTTATAATTTGCATTACCTGAATTATCGAACGCAGCTACCGTATCGACCGGCATATGCCAGGTGAATATTTCTTTGCCCGGAATGGGTTTATTAGTGACCCGGTCCACTGCCTTCGGTTTCCCTTTCTCAATACCATCAAAAAGAATCTGTGCTATGGATTTTCCTGTTTCCACGCCTGACGAAAGCTCATTTTTTGTCATTGATTTGATGATTCATTCGCATTCCGAAGCTTTTAAGAGTATGGTATCATGGCGAATGAGACTCTTACATACAAAACAAATTCACGGTACTCTTTATTGGTCACTTCGAACCGGCTCGCATAAAACTCTTTAGAACTTACTATTTTCTTCTGATATATCGAAACCGAATCATGGTCGCTGAAGGAAGGCCTGGTAAAGCTTTTCGATGGAATAAAACTCAGTGCTTCCAAGCCATTCTTCAAGGGTAACCGGTCAGCCGTCAAACGGGTAGGCTGAGCAAATGTACCGAGGCTTATCAGTGCCAGCGTAAAGATGGTGGTTTATTTTTTCATACAAAATGAACGTTGCAACGAAAGTTTATTGCCGCAAAAAATGTTAATTCTCAACTGTTTTCACTTATGCATTCCCACATCGGTCATTCTTGTGAGCATTACATTCTCGTGAGCTTAATTGACAAGACTTGCTTGCAATATATGATTGCACACCCGTTGCTATTTATTTGTAAAGATCCCTTTACATCCGTGAGTAAATTATAATTCTTACCAGGTTTCTTCCATACTGTTAGCAGGGTATTTTAAAGTACAGGAAGAAAACAACAGGCCTGCGATCAAAACAGCTTTGTATAGTTTGAATAAAAACATGGAATAAAAAATTTATTAAACCCCATTTGATTATTGCTGTCTTTTTACACGGTAAACTATACTTTTGCAGCAAGGCACTGACTTTATGAATCTAATTGAAGTAACAACTCCACGGCTGGAAAAGGTTTTTATCGCTGTAAATGTGGACATCAATAAAAATGATCCCAACTATATTCGCCCCCTGGATAAGGATATCAATGATGTTTTTGACCCCAAAAAGAATAAAGCCTTTCGCTATGGCGAAGTGATCCGCTGGATCTTAAAAGATGATAACGGAAATTTTATCGGAAGGATCGCCGCTTTTACCAATAAAAAATATAAACACAAAGACGACGATGTTCCCGTAGGCGGCATTGGCTTTTTTGATTGCATCAATGACCAGGTGTCGGCTGATATGCTCTTTGATGTGGCAAAACACTGGCTATTGCAAAAAGGTATGCAGGCGATGGATGGCCCCATCAATTTCGGTGAAAGAGATCGTTGGTGGGGCTTGCTGGTAAAAGGCTTCGCACCCCCTATCTACTGTCTAAATTATAACCCCCCGTATTACCAGCAATTATTCGAGACCTATGGTTTCAGGAATTATTATAACCAGATCTGCTATGCCATGCAGGCAGACACCCTTCTTGTCCAAAAATTCTACGACCGTCATGCCGAATGTGCAAAAGATCCCGATTTCAGTTCGTCGCATATTAAAAAAAACCAGTTGGACAAATTTGCCCATGATTTCACGGTGGTGTATAATAAAGCCTGGGCAGGACATGGCGGGCTAAAGCAACTGGAAGAAAAAATAGTCAGGAAAATGTTCCAGTCAATGAAACCGGTGATGGATGAAAAGGTCAACTGGTTTGTCTATTATAAAGGCGAACCGATCGGGATCTGGATCAACCTCCCCGACCTCAACCAATGGTTCAAATACCTGGATGGGAAATTCAATTGGTGGCATAAACTCAAATTTCTCTGGATCAAAGCTACCATCAGGAATAAGAAATTTACGGGTCTCGTATTTGGGGTCATACCGGAATTCCAGGGGAAAGGGGTGGACAGCTATATGATCGTAGAAGGTTGCAAGGTGATCCAGGGGCTCAGGAAAGAGAATGGCAAATACAACCTGGGCAAACTGCTGTATGACGATTATGAAATGCAGTGGATCGGCGAATTCAACCCTAAAATGATCAACGTGACGGAAGCGCTTACCACTAACCGCAGCCGCATCCTCACTACCTATCGTTATTTATTTGACCGGACCAAAGAATTCCATCGGCATCCGGTGCTGCATTAGCACCCTGACTCCGCCGTCTGACGGAGAACCCAGGTCAAATAGTTTTTATCTTTGTGGAAAAGTAATAAAGTATATCCTTTTTGATATAGTAGTTTCGTAATAGTAGAGCACTTTCAATTTTTAGAATTAATAATTCCCCTTTAGGGGTTAGGGGTATGGATAAATTCATCGTTTCAGCACGTAAATACAGGCCGCAGACCTTTGATACGGTCATCGGGCAATCGCATATTACCACTACGCTAAAAAATGCGATCAGGCACCATCAACTGGCCCATGCTTTTTTATTCTGTGGACCCAGGGGTGTTGGTAAAACTACCTGTGCAAGGATCCTGGCCAAGACGATCAATTGTGACCATCAAACAAAGGATGGCGAAGCCTGCAATACCTGCCCCTCCTGTATCTCCTTTAATGAGGGCGCTTCGATGAACTATTTTGAACTGGATGGCGCTTCCAATAATTCGGTAGATAATATCCGCGACCTGGTTGACCAGGTACGGTTTGTTCCCCAGACGGGCCAATACAAAGTGTATGTGATCGACGAGGTTCATATGCTAAGTTCTTCGGCATTCAATGCTTTCTTAAAAACACTGGAAGAACCTCCTCCTTATGCCATATTCATCCTGGCTACAACCGAGAAACACAAGATCCTTCCTACCATTTTAAGCCGTTGCCAGATCTTTGATTTCAAACGAATCACGGTGGCTGATACCGTACACCACCTGCAGGACATAGCCATAAAAGAAGGTATCAAAGCAGAGAAAGCAGCCTTGCAGGTAATTGCCCAGAAAAGTGAGGGGTGCCTGCGGGATGCATTGAGTATTCTCGATAAGATCGTAAGCTTTACCAACGGCGAACTGAATTATGCAAATACACTCGAGCACCTGAATATCCTCGATGCTGAATGTTATTTTAAATTCCTTGACTGTATGCAACAGCAGGACCTTGCCGGTGCGCTATTATTGTTCGATGATATTAACCAAAAAGGCTTTGAAGGGGATCTTGTAGTAAATGGTTTCGCCGAATTTATCCGCAACCTGCTGGTATGTAAAGATGAAAGAGCAGCCGGTCTGCTGGAAGTAGTAGATAGTTTTAAAGATAAATATATAGCCACCGCAAAAAAGGTTTCGCCTGTACTTCTTATCAGTGCATTGAACATCCTGAATGAAACTGAGATCCATTATAAAGCAGCCCGGAATAAAAGGCTGCATGTTGAATTAGCCCTTATCAAACTATGTTACCTGCAACAAGCCATTGCATTATCAGCTGACACAAATGGCTTGAATAAAAAAAAATGGACTGACGCACCTCTTGCATTTCGCACATACTCAATAAAGCCATTGTCTGGGGGAAGTATATCGGCCACTGAAAGCTTATCAAATAAGATACAAAAGAGGTCTGGTAGTAAAGATGACAATAAAAATAAACGCAATGAAGCAAAACTGATCATTGAAACAACCCGTAATGTCACCCCGGGCATAGCCGAGGGGCAGCTACCAGCAACCAGCAACCAGCAGCCAGCGACGAGCATTGTCATCCCGGGCGTAGCCGAGGGGCAGCTTTCCCCCTTAGACAAGATCCGTAAACAATACCAGGGGAAGGGAAAAAATGACGATGGCAATATTAATCATCCCCTGAAAGAAGAGATATTAAAAAAAGCCTGGACTGTTTATGTACAAAAACTGAAGATTGAAAAAAATTCATCCGCCCAGAGTTTTGAAATGGCTGTACTACGTATAAAAGATGAAAATACTTTCGAAGCCATTACCGCCAATAATATTGAGCAGAAATTCATTGAGCAGGAGAGAAATAAACTTTTTCATTTCTTACAACTGGAATTACAAAACCGTTTGTTGCAGTTTTCAGTTATCATCGAAGAAAACAGTTCGTTGAAACCTGTTATCGGACTTACGCTTAGTTCCACGCAACAATTTCAAAAAATGATCGAACAATATCCACTGGTAAAAGAATTAAAAGACCGATTGCGCCTGGAACTTGATTATTAATGAGCAACTTTGCCGGTTCATTGGTCACTATTCGCTGCTCACCTCCCGATAGCTATCGGGACACCATTCACTAAATTACCTTAATTTCGGCCAAAATTCATAGGCAATGGCCGATGTGATATTGATGCCCCGACTAAGCGATACGATGACCGAAGGTGTTATCGCTGAATGGCATAAAAAAGTGGGAGATATTGTAAAAAAAGGTGATTTGCTGGCCGAAGTAGAAACTGATAAGGCAACAATGGAACTCGAAAGCTATAAAGATGGCACGCTCTTACATATTGGTATTGACAAAGGTGGCAAATTACAGGTAAATGATCTGTTGGCTATTATTGGAGCACCCGGTGAAGATGTATCTGCCCTAATAAAACAAAATTCAGGTAAACAGTCGGCAATCGGCAGTAAGCAGTCGGCAGTCGGCAGTCGGCAGTCCTCCGCCAGCATTGTCACCCCGAGCGTAGCCGAGGGGCAGCAGTCGGCAGTCGGCAGTAAGCAGTCGGCAGTAAGCAGTCAACAGCCGGGAGTAAGCAGCGAGCAACCAGCAACCAGCATTGTCACCCCGAGCGTAGCCGAGGGGCAGCAGTCGGCAGCCAAGATTGTCATCCCGAGTGTAGCCGAGGGGCAGCAGTCGGCAACCAGCATTGTCACCCCGAGCGTACCCGAGGGGCAGCAGTCGGCAGCCAAGATTGTCACCCCGAGCGTAGCCGAGGGGCAGCAACCAGCAACCAGTCTTGTCACCCCGAGCGTAGCCGAGGGGGATATTTCTAAAATGGAAGAAGTGGTCCTGATGCCACGTCTTAGTGATACAATGGAAGAAGGTGTAATTGCCACGTGGCATAAAAATATTGGAGACACGGTAAAGAAAGGTGATGTACTGGCAGAGATTGAAACGGATAAAGCGACCATGGAGTTAGAGAGTTATAAAAATGGTAAGCTTTTATATATCGGCGCACAAAAAGGTGAAAAGATACCGGTAAATGCATTGCTCTGTATTATTGGTGAAGAAGGGAAAGTAGATGTAAATGCCATTGTGGCTGCTGTCGGCAGGAATCAGTCGGCAGTCGGCAGTCGGCAGTCAGCAACCAGCAACCAGCAACCAGCAACCAGCATTGTCACCCCGAGCGTAGCCGAGGGAAAGCAGTCGGCAGTCGGCAGCCCGCAGTCAGTAACCAGCATTGTCACCCCGAGCGTAGTCGAGGGGCCAAGCGTAGCTGAGGGGCAACAAACGTCAACCCAGGAAAATGGCCGACCGAAAGCTTCTCCTCTTGCTAAAAAATTAGCGGCTGAAAAAGGAATTGATATCAGGGAGATACCAGGAAGTGGCGACGGAGGAAGAATTATTAAAGCTGATATTGATAATTACCAACCCAAACAAAAACAAGCCGATAAAAAACCTGACGAGATCCCGGGCGCTCCTAAATTTTCATCTTTAGCTGAAGGGAGTATGGTTGGTGAAGAAGGTTACACCGATATTTCCAACTCACAGATCCGCAACATTATCGCCAAACGATTGGCTGAAAGTAAATTCGGTGCCCCTCATTTCTATCTTACGATGGAGATCAATATGGATAATGCCATCTCAGCCCGGGCACAACTTAATGAAGTAAGTCCGGTCAAAATAAGTTTTAATGACCTGGTGGTGAAAGCCGCTGCTTTAGCCTTGCGGCAGCATCCGGCCGTAAATGCATCATGGATGGGCGCTTCGATCCGACGTTATCATCATATTCATATTGGCATCGCGGTGGCTATTGAAGATGGGCTCATTGTTCCGGTTGTCCGGTTCGCCGATCAGAAATCATTGCCACAGATTGCAGCGGAAAGTAAAGAACTGAGTGGAAAAGCAAGAAACAAAAAATTACAGCCGAATGAATTTTCCGGTAATACATTTACCATTTCCAACCTCGGTATGATGGATATTGATGAATTCACAGCGATCATTAATCCCCCGGATAGCTGCATCATGGCGGTAGGACGGATAAAAGAAGTTGTGGTAAGAAAAGCGGACGGTTTCGGTACGAGTAATATCATGAAAATTACTTTAAGCTGTGATCACCGCAGTGTAGATGGCGCTACAGGTGCGGCATTTTTGCAAACGTTCAAAAAATACATGGAAAACCCGGTAATGATGTTACTATAAAAGTAATTATACGCGATAACTCTATCAGTAAAGCTACCCGTTGAGTAGCTTTTTCCTTTTTTATTACCTGTCTGGCAGGTTTATTGCGTTTTTGTTTTCTACGTACTGGCAGGTAAGAGTATCGTCTTATATCAAAAAGATAAACGGCTGCCTTACAATGTAAAGTCAATTATGCAGTTATTGTTAAATATAAAATCTACCCTATGGAAGAACAACAAGATATCAAAAGCTTTTCGCTGGCGGCCCTGCTCCTTGTAACCGGTTTTTGTTTTTTATTATTTACCCTGTTATTGAGAATTGCTGACGGTGTTAGTACACGGCTTTTCCTATGGATTGGTATTGTAACCTTTGTTGCCGGTTTGCTGGCTGGAGGCGCCACTTTACGAAGCCGTACAAACAAAAAAAACAAAAGCAAGCTGTCGCCTTAAAATAATCCTCAGGCATTCCAACTTAGTCCTTACTATCTTCCAGTAAAACTACTTTGCTATCCATCGTGGCAACAATAAGCTGATGCTTATCAAGCACTCTTACGGTATTGATCATAGAATTATCTATTTTGTGCGACCAGTTTATGATTTGTTTTTCCGGGTCAATAGAATAAACAACCCCACTCCTGGTTCCAAAGAAAAGGCTACCCTCTTTTTCTATAAGCATTGAAGGGACATGTTCGTATCCGAATCCACAGTTCATCCGCCAGGCTGCCGTTTTTTTCTGCCGGCTGGCTGCATAGGCCACAATTGTATCCTGCATGGTTTTGCCATAGATCCATTTTCCATCGGCTGAGATCCCAAGGGATTCGCGGACGGTGGCATCATTATTCCTCCAGATCGTTTTACCGTCGATACTGTTAATAGCAGAAATATACCTGTCGGGCGCCACTACGTATACAACCCCATCATGTGCTACCGGAATACAGGCTGCAGGGGAATAGTTTATGATAGCAGAGCCATTATTCCATGCCCAAAGAAGGGCCCCGGTATTTTCGTCCAGGGCATACAGGTTTCTATCCCAGGCGCCCACAATTATTTTGCTATCATATAATAATGGAGTGCTGACTATGGGTCCATGCAAACCATTGAATTTCCAGATGAGGCGGCCGGAGTTTAGATTGATCGCTAAAAAATGATGATCGCTTCCTCCTATAAACACGGTATCATTCATGATCAATGGTGATCCCAATACGGCAGCATCTGTTTGATAATTCCAGTTGAGCTTTCCGGTTTTAGCATCAAGGCAATATATTTTACCGTCAGCCGATCCAATAACTAGTTTCCCCATAAAAACGGCAGGAGATGAAAATATGGACCCCCTGGTTTGATACGACCATTTAGAATTGCCTTTATCGAATGATAATGCTTCAATTTTCCCATCCTGGTTGCCAAAAATGACCAGTCCTTCACTCACTACCGGTGTGGAGATCACATTCGCCGCGGAAGAAAATCTCCATTTCTCTTTTATCTGTTCATATTGCAAATTCATACTATAATCGGGTCGGGTAAAAATTGCGTTGGTATCATAATGCCTTGTTTGAATCTTTACTCCGGTCCAGGGCTTCAGTGTTTCCAAACCTGGTCTCCTCTCCCGGAAGATCATAGAATCCGATCTTACATCCACTAAATTATAACCACCCACAGGGGCTTTGGCTCTCAGGTTGGAGCGACCCATGACACCGGGTATGTCTTCAAAATTCATAGCCTTATTGGCATGACCATGACCGCAAAGTATAGCCCAGGTATTATAATGCCGGAAGCGATCTGTTATTTCATACCAGTTATCCAGGCCGTTATCGATCGGGTAATGATTGAAAAAAATAACTGGTTGGTCCTTTTTAATTTTATTTAATTCTGTGTCTAACCAATTTATGGCTGTCCGTGGTATATGTCCGTCACTCATCCGGACATAGGGACCCGAGGGGCAACCCAGGAATCGGATGCCATCATATTCAAAACTGAAATGATCATATCCGAAAACAGTAGTAAACATAACGCCCCCGCTTTCACTCCATCCCGAATCATGATTACCCGGTATGATATAATAGGTTACCCGAAGGCTGTCAAAGATCAGCTTTGCCAGTTTTAATTGTTCGTTGGTACCCAGTTCTGTTATATCGCCGGTAATAACGACAAAGGCAATATCATCCATAGTATTGAGATCCCTTATGCTTCGACGAAGATCCTCTTCGGATGATCCATCGGGCGAACCAATATGTGTATCGGAAAGAAAGGCAAAACGAAAAGGTCGATGCTGTGCTTCCGAAGTGAACGCACCCAGAATAAAAAGCAGGACAAGCCATATTTTTTTCATGACAGCAAGGTACTGATTTAGACCATCGGGGAGAATAATGAGAAAAAATAGGAAAGGGAAATTGGGAATTGGGAATTAGGTTGAAGAGTCCTGCTATTAGGAATGGTGGCCCAGATTACCAATAACTAATTCCCAATTCCATTTCTTCCCGTCTTCCCGTTCTTTCCGGCAAAAAAATACTCTTTACTAATCTTTCAATATATTTTGAAAATTCGAAAACACTGTATAATTTTGCTCCATGAAACTTACAGAAGCCAAACAACAATTCATCAGCAGTTGGGGTGCCTTTGGCACTCATTGGGGTATTAACCGCACTATGGCACAAATTCATGCCCTGTTGCTGGTCAGTCCCGAACCGATGACGCAGGACGACATAATGGAGGAGCTCAACATCAGCCGTGGCAATACCAATATGAATATCCGGGAACTGATCAATTGGGGATTGGTGGAAAGGGTGTTGCTTTCGGGCGAACGGAAAGAATATTTCCTGGCCGAAAAGGATATGTGGAAAGTGATGAAACAAATTGTGAAAGAACGGAAGAAAAGGGAACTGGAGCCCATGTTGCAGCTCCTCGATAAGCTGGCAGATGTGGAGGGAGATAAAAGAGATAAGCAGATCAGAACATTCGTAGATACGATCAGTAGTATAAAAAAACTCGGGCTCCAGGCTGATAAAACCCTTGATATCATGATAAAAGCCGATGAACATTGGTTCCTGGGGACCATGATGAAGTTCTTAAAATAAAGATTCTAATTGAAACAGATTTCAATGCAAATACCTGCTTCTTGAAAATGAATTTTCAAATATTTTCGACAACGCATCGCAAAAAATACATCTTAGCTTTACAGTATGATCGAAAAAAAGAAAACCCTTGTACTGGGGGCTTCCGATAACCCAGCCCGTTATAGCTATCTGGCCATCCGGCGTTTGCGTACCCATGGCCATCCCGTAGTAGCTATAGGAAGAAAAAATACGATCGTCGGAGACGTAACAATTGAAAAAGAGAAAATAGAATTTACAGGTATTGATACCATCACCGTTTACTTAAACCAGCAGCATCAACAGGAATACTACGATTACATCCTTTCCCTTCAACCCAAGCGTATCATTTTTAATCCCGGCGCAGAAAATGACGAATTAGCCGGCCTCGCAGCTACAAATGGCATCGGGTTTGTCGAAGCCTGCACCCTTGTCCTGTTAAGTACAAACCAGTATTAAAGGGAATTAGGAATTGGGAATTAGGAATTGGTTTTGCTTTTCCGAAATAAAGAACTCTTTCCCCTAATTCCAAATTACTAACCTGTCTTCCGGCATTGCTTCGCCGAAGCTACGCGAAGGCGCAGTAGGCAGGTTCCAAATTCCTTTCAAACAATTCCAAATAAAAAGGAGATCCCCAACAGGATTATTAGGTACAAACCAGTATTAAAAAGTAATTCACCATCCCCTTGTAAGGAGTTTTACGAACCGGCCAAAGGTAGTACTCCTCATTTTTAAAGAATATAGACATGCATTGTTTGTTTGTTTTCAAAACTTTCACAAACCTTGTATCACCGACCCCAGAGAACGGCAGTTGAATATCCCAACTGCGAATAAAATATTTTATTGACTTTAAAAAAAAGTTCAAATGAAAAACCTTCGAATCACCGCATTTTGCGTATGCATTACGCTTTACAGTCTGTGTTCCTCCGCGCAGACTCAATCCGTCCCGATCAATGAACCGGACTACAACAGACCCAAATTATTTGCCAACCTGCCTGATAAAATTCCCGTCAGCCTTGATAAAATTACAAGCCTGTTCGGTGAAGCAGTGGGTCGGTCTGTCAATATTAGTCTTACCCAAAACCAGCAATTCCAGTTTGAAGGCGAGGTCATTTCAAAGATCAGCAAATACCAGAATACGATCCAGAGTGTCGTCATTCGCTCCACCAATTTCAACGGAGCTATACTCAGTGTTTCCAGGACTACCACTCCGGATGGCGATCTCTCTTATACCGGCAGGATCATAAGCTTTCGCCATGGTGATGCCTATCAACTTCAGAAACAAGCCGATGGCTTTGTACTGGTAAAAAAAGGGTTTTACGACCTTGTTAATGAATAAAAAATCATCTATGAAAAAATTTTATAACTGACCCGTTTTTACATCCGTATCCCTATCATCCTTTTGTACCTATTGAAAATTTTAAAATCCACCTTGTTATGAAAACCCTATTCCATTCCGGTATTATGGCGCTGCTATTAATCGGCACGTTAACCTCTACGGCACAACCACCGATACTCAATAGCAATCCTTCGGCATCGGCAGTGATATTCCTCGATTTTGACGGCCACACTGTAGCCGGCACCGTTTGGAATTACAACGGACCTATCTATTGCGGTGCATCAGGTATGAATAACACCGATATCACTACCGTATTTGAGC
>JADGPW010000281.1 GCA_017882265.1 Chitinophagaceae bacterium
GATGAAAAGGCAGATCTAAGCAGCTTGTTGTAGGTAGAAGCCCTTCCGAATTCAGTATTATTCTTCCGCACGGATGCAAAGTTTTTCTCTTTTTTGATCTGTTCTTTGCTGGGGCCGCCTTTTCCCCTGGAAACCCATCCATGTTGTTTGTCATTATAGAAACTCATGTTGCCAACACTACCGCTCATGGGGATTATGGTATTCATTTTTGCCATAGTAATTTTTTAATTAAAAATAATAAATACTGATGGGGTAGGGGAGAGGTAATTTATAAAGTAGTGTTAAGATATCCCGGTGATATCCCGGTCATATCCCGGAGATATCCCGGTGATATCCCGGTCTATATTAGAGTTAAATTAGAGGTATATTAAGGGTATAATAAAGGTGTACTTGTGGTATACGGTACCCCAACCTTGGCTTAACCTTGGGATAACTTTATACAGCAAGTGCAGAAGTGAAGGAGATATAAGTGAAATTCAGTTTAGTCCAATCTCTTTATCTCTTTTTTCTCCGGGCGACATATGTATGGGGAAGTTGTGGTATCCCAGGAAAAGTGTCGCGCAGAGGTGAAAGAGAAAAAAGAGATTTATTCGGATCCAATCTCTTTATCTCTTTTTCTCCGGGCGACAAATCTTCTCCGGGCGACAAATGAATACGGAAGCTGTGCGATCCCGGGAAGATGAATCGCGCGCAGAGGTGAAGGAGATAAAGAGAAATATATTTAAGTCAAACCTCTTTTTCCTCTTTTTTCTCTGGGCGACAAATCTATATCGAAACCAGGCGATTTGGCAAACAAGCCGGCATCTAATCAAATGATTTCCTTCGTAACTTCCCTTAAAATAACCACCACATGCGAAAGCTTGTTGTTGCCAATTGCCTATTGCTTATTGCTGCGCATGCGAACTCTCAGCAATTCGGTGGCAATCCCCCTTCCCTGAAATGGAAACAGATCAATACCGATTCGGCAAGAATTATTTTTCCGGTAGGGTTGGACAGCCAGGCAAACCGGGTGGCTTCTATTGTTCATTACCTCGCGGGGCATAAACCCATTTCACTCGGCGACCAGGTACGCAAGATCAATATCGTATTGCAAAATCAAACCACCATCTCTAATGCTTATGTGGGCCTGGGCCCTTACCGGAGTGAATTTTTTCTTACTCCGACATTCAACAATTTTGCTGAAGGCAGCCTATCATGGCCCGACCAGTTGGCCGTTCACGAATACAGGCATGTTCAACAGTTTAGTAATTTCAGAAACGGGCTCAGCAAATTCATGTACAACCTGCTGGGTGATGATGGTTTGTCACTGGCGATCAATGCTTCCATACCCGATTGGTTTTATGAGGGGGATGCTGTCTATAACGAGACAGCGCTTACCAGCCAGGGTAGGGGAAGGCTGCCTCTTTTCCTGAATGCTTATCCATCCCTCTGGCAGGCGGGAAAAAAATATTCCTGGATGAAATTGCGTAATTATTCTTATAAGGATTATGTTCCAAATCATTATTACCTCGGTTACCTATTGGTAAATTACGGCCGTGAAAAATACGGAGCTGATTTCTGGACCAAAGTAACCCGGGATGCGAGCGCTTATAAAGGATTGTTCTATCCATTTCAGAGAGCGATAAAAAAATACGCTGGCGTTGATTACAGGACATTCCGTGACCAGGCCTTTGATCACTATAAAAAAAATACGGCCAGGGTCTCCACCGTAAGGGATGAATATGTTTTTCCCGTCAATAAGCATTATGTCACGAATTATTACTTTCCCTATTCAACAGGTCATGAATCCCTTCTTTACCTGAAAACCAGTTTCCGGCACCGGCCCGCCTTTTATATTAAGGATGCCGTGAGGGAACATAAGCTTAGGGTCAGGGATATTTCCATTGATGAACAGTTCTCTTACCGCAACGGGAAAATCGTTTATGCGGCTTATGAAAATGATCCCCGCTGGGGCTGGAGGGATTATAGTGTTATTAAAATATTGGATATACACACCCGGCAACAACAAACACTAACCCATAAGACAAAATATTTTACACCTGATATCTCGGGGGATGGTTCTAAAATAGCAACCGTGCGGGAAGGTCCTGACGGAAAAACGGAACTGGACATACTGGATGCACATTCGGGGCAGGTGATCAAATCCATCCGTTCTTCCAGTATCAGTTTATTTACCGATCCTAAATTCATAGATGAGGGTTCACTCGTTACAGCGGTAAGGCTGAACAATGGTAATATGGCATTGGCCCGTGCGGAAATTGAAACCGGTAATACTATCCGGCTGACGCCTCCTTCTTTTAATGTGGTAGGATATCCCTGTGTATATGAAGGTCTGATCTATTTTACAGCGAGCTATGATGGCAATGATGATGTATTTGCTTTACGGCTAAAGGACCAGAAGATATTTAAGATCAGCAATGGTCCGCTGGGTAATTATTTTGTAAATGCGGGTGATGGAAAAATAACCTGGTCGGCTTTTACGGCCGAAGGTTACCAGTTAAAACAAATTGATGAGAAGAGTATCACCTGGAATGAAGTGGCCCCGGCTGTTACGGAGGTATTGGTGGGAAGGTTCCCGGTCAGTCATACCGATGAGTTCCGGGACATTCTTCTGAATAAAGTACCCATGCGGAATTTCCCGGTTAGTAATTATAAAAAGGGAACGCGTTTGCTGAATTTTCATAGCTGGCGGCCATATTATTCGGACCCCATCTTCACCTTCTCCCTGTATGGGGAAAATATATTGAATACACTGCAAACAGAATTATACTACCTGTACAACCAGGATGACAAGACTCATGCTGTTGGATTTAATGCTGTATACGGCGCCTGGTTTCCTTACCTGAACCTGGGAACAGAATACACTTTTAACGAAGAAGCATTCAGCGGGACAAGGTTACTTCAATGGAGCCAGCTGGATTCCCGCGTCGGTCTCAGTATACCCTTAAACTATGCCAGCGGGCAAACCTATAAAAGCTTTAACATCGGCACTTATTATGTACTACGCAATGAATTCAATAAAGGGTTCTACAAAGATTCCATTGGGAATACTTCGTTTAGTTACCTCCAGCATTTTATTTCCTGGAGCCAGCAGGTGGAAAGCGCTGTACAACATATTTACCCCCGGTTGGCCTGGTCGCTGTCCGCCACGCATCGGTACGCCATTACCAAATATGAAGGATACCAGTTCATCGGCAACGGAGCTATTTACCTGCCCGGCCTTTTGTCCACACATAATCTTGTGCTCACCGGTTCATTTCAACAACGGGATACCATGAGCCAGATCAGTTTCAGCAACAGTTTTGCTTATTCGAGGGGTTATACGGGCCGCTATTTTTCCAGGATGTGGAGACTGTCGGCCAATTATCATTTACCACTTCTTTACCCCGATTGGGGGTTTGGCAATATTATATACCTGTCACGAATCCGGGGGAATGCATTTTATGATTTTACAAAAGTGTATTCAAGAGACAAGACCCAGACAAGGGATCAACGAAGTGTAGGTGGAGAGATATTTATTGATACTAAATGGTGGAATCAATATCCTTTGACATTTGGGTTCCGGGTCAGCCATTTGCTGGACCCCGATCAGTTTGATTTATTTAAGGGAACCAGGTTTGAGTTTGTTTTACCCGTGAGTATTATTCCGAGATAGAGTTAAGTGTTAGGTGTTAAGTGTTAAGTGTTAAAAAGATAAGTGTCAGGAAAAAACGTTTAAAATTGGTGTTTTTCCCATGGAATCATAAATGGATATTGAGAATTTAGCTTTTATAACCAGACTCGAACTTTTTTCATGTCAGGTTAGGATTGGAAACTAATTTCTTAAACAAATCAATTTACCATTTTATGGAACCATCAAAAACAATCGCGGTGCTGAGTTTTGATTTTGCGCTGGAAATAATCGGGCTGTATAAAATCCTCGTTAAAGGAAAGGAGTTTGTTTTATCAAAACAATTATTAAGATCCGGTACAAGTATTGGGGCAAATGTTGAAGAAGCCGGCGCTGCTCAAACCAAAAAAGATTTTATCGCTAAAATGTCAATTGCTTCAAAGGAGTCAAGAGAAACGAGGTATTGGTTAAAATTGCTGGATAGAAGCAGGCTGATAGAAATGAATTATTCATCTTATTTGGAAAAAATTGAGGTATTAATCAAGATCCTGACCAAAATAGTAAAGACATCACAACAGAATTAATATAGCGTGTTAGGTGTATAGTGCAAATACTTTAGTTGTTTCTCACCTAACACTTAACACTTAACACTTATCACCTAACACTCATTTCTTCGCACTTTTCCTCAGCCTCGCTTTCCTTATCCAATCATTTGTCTTATAAATCAGGAAAGCGGTGCCTAAACCGGCGACGGTACCTAAGATCTCATTAAGCGGATGGTGTCCTTTATCATTTACCTGTAACCATTTATTCAGTTTGTACATCAGGAAAGTAGTCCCGCTACCTACCACAGCGCCGCCGATCACATCGGTTGGATAATGAACACCGAGATAAACTCTTGCATAGGCGATCATCGATGCCCATGCATAGGCAGGTACCACCACATACCATTTGGGAACGGCAATACTCATGGCCGTGGCCATTGCAAATGCTTCGGCTGTATGTCCTGAAGGGAATGCTTTATTCTGGACATTTACGACAGATGTAAAAGTAGAATCTAGCCTGGAGGGGCGGATCCGCCCAATGGTAAACTTCATACTGAAAACGAGGGCTTCGGCGCCCGAAATGGATTCCACGCCAAATAATGCTTTTTTCTTTTGTATCGTATTGCTCCTTGCAATCCCCGAGATCAAAAGAGCGGCAGGACCGGTCAGGCAAACCGGGTTATTAATAGTAGAAATAAATGTAAAAAAAGCATTCGCTTTTGGTGTGCGGCAACCTTCTGCACAGCGGAGAATAGTATTATCAAAGCGATTTATTTTTTGGGCAAAAGAAGTCGAAATAGCCGAAAGCAGGATGATTACTATCAATAGATGTTTGGGAAAAAACCGGGAGGGTAAATTCATTTTATGTTATTATTAATATACAAATGGATGTTAAACCCTGAAAATCATCAATACAAAGCTGTATGTAAAATAAGCTAAGACGCCAGACCAGCCAAACTTTCTTCAATTACTTTGATTTTCTCTTCCGCATCGGCTTTCTTTTTCCTTTCTATATCTATAACTTCGGGTTTTGCATTCTGAACAAAACGCTCGTTGCTTAATTTCTTTTCCACGGATATAAGGAAACCTTTCAAATAATCCAGGTCCTTTTGCAACTGCTGTTTTTGTGAAGTCGTATCTAAGGCAGTAGTTGTTTCAATAAAGAATTTATCTTTTTGGACCACCACCGTGATACTGTTAGCTACAACTGTCTGGGTATAGGATGCGGAGACAGCATTGACCTGTTTCAGTAATATACTTTCGATCGATTTGTAGATATCAGGAGTTTCAGTAAGCATATGCAGCCTGATCGTGTCTTTTGGTTTTAACCGGTTACGGTTCCTTGCATCACGGATGGCAGTGATCACTTCTTTTAACAGGGTCCCGTTTTTTAATATTTGTACATCGGGAGTGATCGCCGTGCTCAGTTGCTTAACGACCAGGTCCCCCTTTTGATGTCTCAATTCGTGATAGACCTCCTCGGTAATAAACGGCATGAAAGGATGCAGCAATTGAACAAGTTGTTCAAAAAAATCAACTGTTTTTTCATAGACCGAAAAATCAATAACTTGTTCAAAACCGGGCTTGACCCACTCTAAATACCAGCTACAGAAATCAACCCAGATAAGAGAATAGATCGTTTTCAACGCTTCACTTAAACGGAATTCTTTGAACTGGGTATCCAACTCAAGTTTTACTTCATTTAGGCGGTTTTCAAACCATAATACTGCAAAACTTTCATTCTGCCGCTGATTGACAGCCGCCGACTGCTGACTGCCGACTGTTGACTGCCGACTGCCGACTGTTGACTGCTGACTGCCGACTGCCGATTGCCTCCCTTCCCACATCTTCACCAGCTTCAGGGCATTCCACATTTTGTTAATAAAAAATCTTCCTTGTTCATTGCCTGCAGGATCCCACATCAGATCATTGCCAGCCGGTGATGCTATTATTATACCAAAACGTACCGCATCGGCTCCATCTTTTTCAATCAGCTCAAGCAGGTCGGGTGAATTGCCTAATTGCTTACTCATCTTTCTTCCCTGCTTATCGCGTACGATACCGGTAAAGTAAACTTCGCTGAACGGTTTTTCACCCAGGTACTCAAAACCGGCCATGATCATTCTCGCCACCCAAAAGAAAATGATCTCGGGGGCCGTTACCAGGGTATTGGTGGGATAGTAATAGCTTACGTCCTTATTACCCGGTAGACTGTATCCATTGAATACTTCAAACGGCCAAAGCCAGGAAGAAAACCAGGTGTCCAGTACATCTTCATCCTGTTTTAGTTGAACATTTAATATTGTCCCTAAGGACTCCTTCGGAGGGTATTGAATATTGTCCGTAAGGACTCCTTTGGAGAATATTTTTTTGGCCTCTTCTTCATTCGCTGCCACCACAAACCTTCCTTCCTCATCATACCAGGCCGGTATCCGATGCCCCCACCAAAGCTGGCGGCTGATACACCAGTCCCTGATATTCTCCATCCAGTTTCGGTACAGGTTCCTGAACTTGGCGGGATAGAATTTTATTTCATCATCCATGACTGCCTTTAGGGCGGGTTCTGACAACTTTTTCATATCAACCCACCATTGCAGGGAAAGACGATCTTCAATGACCACATCGGTTCTTTCACTAAACCCTACCTGGCTGCTATATTCCTCGGTCTTTACAATATGCCCTTTTGTTTCCAGTTCTTTTATTATTTTCTTCCTTGCCTCAAAACGATCTTCACCGATATACAATTGAGCTGCTTCTCCCAGGGTACCATCTTCATTCAGGATATCTATTATAGCCAGACCATGCTTTTCTCCAAGTGTATAATCGTTTTTGTCATGCGCCGGTGTGATCTTTAGCGCCCCGGTGCCAAAATCCATTTCCACATATTCATCTGCAATGATGGGAATGCGCCGGTGGATCAGGGGAACAAAAGCAAATTGTCCCACCAGGTGTTTATATCGTTCATCCTTTGGATGCACCGCAATGGCAGTATCACCCAGGATGGTTTCAGGACGGACTGTTGCAATCACAACGAACTCTTCATTTTCATGAGTTGTTTGTTGTGAGGAGTTTGTTGACTGCTTACTGCCGACTGCCGACTGGCGATTTTTATCTATCCTATACTGTAAAAAATACAGCTTCTGTGGAGTTTCTTTCCTGATAACTTCTTCATCACTGAGGGCCGTTTTCGCTTTGGGGTCCCAGTTGATCATCCGTTTGCCGCGGTAGATAAATCCCTTGTTATAAAGATCAATGAATACTTTGATCACCGATTCGTAATACCCGGGATCCATGGTGAAATGGGTGCGATCCCAATCCGCGCTGCAGCCCAGTTTCTTTAATTGCTGGAGGATGATCCCGCCGTATTTTTCTTTCCATTCCCAGGCATAATTCAAAAAAGCATCGCGGCTTAAAGAAGATTTGGCAATTCCTTTTTCACGCAGCATCTGGACCACCTTGGCTTCCGTAGCAATAGATGCATGATCTGTTCCAGGAACCCAACAAGCGTTTTTTCCCAGCATTCGTGCCCGGCGCACTAAAATATCCTGTATGGTATTGTTGAGGCTATGACCCAAGTGAAGTACCCCGGTCACATTTGGCGGGGGCATCACCACGGTGTAAGGCTCACGATCATCCGGTTCGCTGTGGAAGTATTTTTTATCCAGCCAATGCTGGTACCATTTTTTTTCAGCTTCGCCATGATCAAAATTCCTGGTCAATTCCATTTGGCTGCAAAATTACCGGGTTTTGGGTAGATGGCCAGCAGGAGATAGATAAAAGTGAATAGTTAATAGATAATAGTTCTCAAAGCCAAAAAGATCTTACAGCTTTGATACTTTCTCAAATCTGTAAGGTCTTTTCAACTGAAGAAACTATTATCTATTAACTATTCACTTTTATCTATCAACTTTTATCTTTCCCATTAGGCATATACCTTCTGACTTCATCGCAGATATAGGTATTGCCGTTAAATACCTGAAGGATGCCGTGATTGATCTCTTCAAGGGACGAAGTTTTGGTTAAGTATCCTTTGGCGCCCAGTTCCATCATCCTGGTGGCATATTTGGGTTGGTTATTGACCGATAAACCGATGATCTTGACAGAAGGATATAACTCAGTGATCTTTTCGGTGACGGTAAACCCATTCAGGGGTGTCATATTAATATCCACCATCATAATATCGGGAAGATATTTCTTTGCCTGCTCAATGGCTGTTTCGCCACTTTCGCATTCGGCAATAATCTGGAACCGGGGATTGTTCTCCAGTAATTGTTTCCAGGATTCACGGACTAATTTATGATCGTCTACAAGGATGATACGGATGGGGGAATTATTCATATTTGGTATGGGTTAGTTTATGAGTTCGGGTTTCCTCCATGACAGCTGGGATCGTTTAATCGGAAACGAAGGTTTTATAGGCAGATTGGATTTAAGCCTATTGATATGTCCGTTTTTTTAGGCAGACAGGCCTATTTTTTCAGTTAACCCTGAATTCCCGATTTACATAGGAATTTACCGGATAAGACAGTGAAAAAGGATGGTTTTAAGGCTATAAATAGTAAAAATACTGAAATACCAAAGTAATATTACTTTGTGAAATTACCAAGTAAATATACTGTTTTTGAAAAATAATGTTTTTTGCAGGGCCAGGAAAGTAAAATGGAATGGGCTATTACCAGGTTGGACAGTTTTTGGCTCCCTTAGGGATTAAAAATTATATTCGTAAAAGATTCTGCAGGAAGTGTTAAGCGGGGGAAGCCTTGGTGACCTGACGTCAAAATCAAAATAACTATTTCCAATGAAAAGAGAATTGACTTCCTGGTATAGTCCGTCGCTTAAAAAAGAAATGCCAATCGCCCGTTATGGCCATCATGGATTTGCACTTTTGATGATACCCACCGCCGCCGCGGACTACCTGGAATACGAACGCTTCCAGTTGATGGATCATATTGCACCTTTTATTGATTCAGGCAAAGTCAGTGTTTTTTCCATTGATAGTATCAATAATGAAAGCTGGCTGAATAATCATATGGATCCACGGCATAAAGCCATCCGGCACCGGGAATGGAATCATTATGTTTTTGATGAAGTGGTTCCTTTTATCCGTGAGAAGACCAGCGGGGAAACGCCCATTATTACCTGTGGGGCATCTTTTGGTGCCTTACACAGTATGAATTTATTCCTGAAACGGCCCGACCTGATCAATGGGGTTATTGCCATGAGCGGTGTGTATGATCTGTCAGAATATACCAAGGGGCATTTTGATGACGATGTGTATTTCAATAGTCCCTGGCATAATATGCAAAACCTTTCGGATCATGGTATTCTTGAACAGATCCGTAAAAGTCAGCATATACATATTGTTACCGGCAGCGGATCCTACGAAGACCCTTCAGCCAGCGGTAAATTTGCCAAGATCCTTTATGACAAAGGCATCTGGTATGAGTTGGATGTATGGGGAACCGAATGGCCGCATGACTGGAATACCTGGCGGGCGATGCTGCCTCATTACTTAAGTTCAAAGTTTTAGGTTATAGATAGTAGATAATAGTGAATAGATAATAGTTCATTCGGTTCAACCCATTCTTTTTAACTATACAGAAATATTATCTAAGAAAATAAGTGAGGTTGCAATCTATAAAGACAATTTCGGACTAAAGAAACTATTATCTTTTATCTACCTGCCTGCCGGCAGGCAGGTTCACTTTTATCTTTTAGCTGCTGAATAAAATCTTCCCGGGAGATCATCCTGGCGCCAAGACTTTCCAGGTATTCAGTGTACACCTGGCAATCTATTAACACAATACCTTCTTCTTTTAATTGTTGCACATACCTGGTAAAAGCAAAACGGGAAGCATTACTGATTTTACTGAACATGCTTTCCCCAAAGAACACTTTTCCCAGTTTGATACCATATAAACCTCCAACCAGTTCCCCGTCTTTCCATGTTTCAGCGCTGTGGGCATACCCCAACTCATGCATTTTGCCATAAGCTTTTTCCACCTCGTCTGTGATCCAGGTGGCTTCCTGCCCGGGTCTTTTGATTGTTTTGCAATGATGAAGGACCTGGGTGAATGCCCTATTGGTAGTAAACTCAAAAACACCCTTATTTATCAGGGTCTTTATGCTTTTACTCACTTTTAATTCCCCGGGAAACAAAACAAATCTTGGATCAGGGCACCACCATAAAATATGTTCACCTTCATACCAGGGAAAGATGCCGCTTCTGTAAGCGAGTAACAGGCGTTCAGGAGAGAGATCGCCACCAACAGCCAGCAATCCGTCAGGTTCGGCCAGGTTTACCGGCGGGAATACAAGTTCTTTATCAATGACGAAAACTGGCAAGAGGGAGATAAAAGTTAAAAGTGAATAGATAAAAGTTTATTAAGGTCAATCATTACTTTAAAATTGTAAAGACCTATTATTTGGGATAGTAGCGAGGCTTTGATCGCTAAGTTAATTTGGGATTGAGGAAACTTTTATCTATTCACTTTTCACTTTTATCTCAGATCAGGCCATCACTTCTACTGTAGCATTGATGCCTCTTTCAGTAATGGCATCGCATTGCGGTTTTAGTTCATCATAACTTCCTTGTTTTACGGAATATTTTCCCTGGAAATGGATAATGTAAGAGCATTGTTCCGCCTGTTCATGAGAATGGCCGCAGACTTCCATCAGGGTTTCGATCACCCATTCAAAAGTATTCACCTCATCATTCCAGACAATAAGGCTGCAGGGATCATCGTGTGTTGTCAGGGTATCTGTTTCGTCCCGACTTTCTGTGTGAGTATCGTTTTTCGGCATTGGCATCAGGTACAAAACTAAAAAAATATCCGCTGATTTGGTATCGTAAAATTACAATTAGGGTTTTGTATATATTTAATTCAAAATAGGTCAACCGGGGGATTCGAAAGTCGAGTTCTCAGGACAAATCAATTATTTATGCAAAGAGTAACCGGTATTGGAGGTGTTTTTATAAAAGCAAGGGATCCAAGGCATTTGCCGCCTGGTACCAGGCGCACCTGGGTATTCCATTTGGCGAAAATCTTCATATGATTTATCCGGGAGCGAATGAAAATGACCCGGTTGTCCCCGGTTATACTGTCTTTTCTTTCTTCCAGACTGAAAGCAATTATTTTGATCCTTCCCTCAGTCCGTTCATGATCAATTTCAGGGTATATCAAATGGTTTCATATCTAGTTATTTAAGAATAGTGAAATAAGCAATACAAAAGATACAGATTGAAAAAATAGGATTCTAAAATAAAACTAAACTTATAAAATAGAAGTTAAGGGATGTTTAAACCAATCAAATAAAAAAGGGTTCCAGTTTTGACTGAAACCCTTTCCTGTATTGCGTGGGAGTTGACGGGCTCGAACCGCCGACCCTCCGACTGCTAGTCGGAGTGCGCTGAACCGATGAGCTTTTCTATGAGCTTATGACTTTTCCATTTTTTTACTTCCTGTTCTCTTTGGTAAGCCTCAGCTTTTGTATTATATGTTTCTGTGAATTTAATTTCCCAATCACCTTTTTTGCCAGTGAAACCTTGATGATTTGAGTTATGTCGACGAAGACGTTCAGTAAGTTCATCTCCGGTAAACCCAATGTAAAAGAGGTTAAGAATAGAAGAGTATAGTATGTAGAATGTCCACATAAAAGAAAAACCCGAGATTATCGGGTCTTAAATTGTGGGAGTTGACGGGCTCGAACCGCCGACCCTCTGCTTGTAAGGCAGATGCTCTGAACCAACTGAGCTAAACTCCCAATATTTCCATTCTTCGAATCACCAAACCTTCCGATTGAAATCGGAAGGCTCTGAACCATCCCGATAGCTATCGGGAGAGCTAAACTCTCTTTTTAGGACGGCAAAGATAGGGTTGTGATAGTGTCCAGACAAAACTTTTTTAACTTGTATATCTTCCATTTTGGGCTTTGATCGCTACTTCGATCTATTTTGTTTGGATAGCCTATAAATTTAATCTTCCCTTTAAAATTTTGGTAAATTGTCACCATTATTAATACTCCATAACACAAATGAAGCTTTCTCTTCTCTTTTTTCTTTTTCTGACCAGCTATTTACCTACCATCTCCCAGGTAAAAGATGAAGAGGTAAAAAATAAAAAGGGGCCTGTCCATGGGAATACCTATGCTGTGGTCATTGGAATCGCCAACTATGAAAACAAGAACATTCCTAATTTAAATTTTCCGGGTAGAGATGCACAGGTATTTGCCAGTTACCTGGAATCAAAAGCCGGTGGTTTGGTGCCGCAGGATAATATCAGGTTACTGATCGACACGAATGCCACTACCGCCGCTATTTATAGTGCTTTGAGCTGGCTGCAGGAAAGATGCGAATCTGATAAGGAGGACGATAACGATAAGGATACGCGTATCTATTTTTATTTCTCCGGCCATGGAGATGTAGAAAGCGAAACGATCCATGAACTGGGATTTCTCCTTTCGTATAATACACCCGGCAACAACTATATCAATAACGCGGTCCGCCTGGAGGACCTGAACTATTATGCCAATACCCTGTCGGTAAAATTCAATGCCAAAGTCGTGATCATCACGGATGCCTGCCATTCAGGTAAACTGGCAGGTAGTGACTATAATGGTCAGTACCTGGTGGGGAAAGAATTAGCCACAGCAAAATCAAATGAGATCCGGATCGCTGCCTGTGCCCCGGATGAACTATCACAGGAAAACGAGGGCTGGGGAGGTGGGAGAGGCATTTTTTCATATTACCTCGTTAATGGATTAAAGGGATTGGCCGATAAGAACAGGGATAGCATTGTTACATTAAATGAAATACAGGATTATCTCGATTCCTGTATTGCTAACGATGCGATCATGAAAGAAAATAGTTTAAAGCAAACCCCGGTCTTAAAAGGCAATGACAATTTCAATCTGGCGGTTGTTAACCCCACGGAATTATTATCCTTTCAGAAAGCCCTGAGCTCTTCCCTGCCGGTTCAATCGAATAAGGATTATTTTTTTTCCTATTTGGCGAAGGAAGACCGGATCGAATCAATTGACTATACAAAACTGAATACACTTCCAAAAGAAGAAATTGCAGTTGACTTTATCAGGCAGGTAAAAGCCATGCTGGCTGATAGTACTGGGCAGGGAAAAATGGACCAACTGGAACAAAGCCTGCGGGAAGATAAAACAGCGTTTAAAATATTTAATGAAGACCTGGTAGACGCCTTGCACACCCATGGTCAGAAGATCATCAACTTATACCTGCAGGGAGATGCGGCAGAATTGGAAAGACGTCGTTATTATAATAGTCAAAGCAGCGGGTATGATATATACCCGGTTATGTATGCGCTGGCGCTAAAACTCACCAATCCGGATAACCCTTTAAGCCGGATACTAAAAGTAAACCAATACTATTTTACGGGTGTAAACACCCGGTTAAAGATTCCTGCCGTGGATGTTTCGAAACAGGATGCAATGATTGATGAAGCCCTGGTTGCACAAAAAAGCGCCCTGGCACTGGAATCGAATGCGGCTTATATACAAAACGAATTGGGTATTCTCAATAAGGCCAAAAAACAATTCCCGGCAGCAGAGAATTATTTTCAAATGGCCACGGCTTTAGCGCCCCAATGGGCCATACCCTGGGCGAATCTATGCGGTCTTTATGCCGAAACCACAAATTTTGACAAAAGTAAAAGGGCAGGGCAGATCGCAGACAGTATGCAAGCCGATATGCCGCTCACGAATTTGAATCTCGGTTTGGTTCATGAATTGCAAGGCAACCTGCTTTACGCAGAGGAATTTTACCATAAAGCCATTGATCTCAATTCACGTCATTATGTCCCATTTGAAAGGCTGGGTGTAGTGTATATGAACAATACACAATATGCACAGGCTGATTCTTTTTTTCATGAAGCTGATCTCAGGAAAAAAGGCTACCATTTTAAAGAAAATGGATTGATGTTTACTCCTGATGTGGAAGCCACTACTGCGGAAGCACCTTTTTATTGTGATATGGATACGCTGATCCTTAAAAAGGACGATATCATGGCTTTTTTTACCTGGGGTCTCCAGGATTATATGAAAAGAGATTATATAAATGCAGTAAGGATATTTAAAAAAGTGATCGCCCTCGATAAAACAAGTCCTTTGGTGTTTCATTATATGGGAAAGGTCTTTTATGACCAGCATAAGTGGGAAGAAGCGGAGATCATGTTCAAATTCGCAGCCAGGTATCACCTGGATACAGGAGCTTTTAATCATTATTGCGATTCGGTGATCAACAGCGTGAAATATCCCTATGCGCATGATTGCTTTGAGCTTTCTTTTAAATACGGGAGATATGAGAGTAAGGAGGATCATTATTTTTTGGCCTCCCTGTATGAGTCCTGGGCTCATTATGAGGAGGCTGAAATGACCTATAGAGCGATCATCCAGGTGCTCCCCGATGAACTGGCTGGATATATAAAACTTGCACGTCTCCTGGAGAAACTGGGCCACTATACGGAAGCCGAAAAACTGATCCAGAGTTATGATGCTTATGATAAAGAGAGAACAGACCGGGAATTGAATGTATTTTACCGAAGAGCGATCAGGCAATTCCCTGAAGTCGGCGACTGGTATTATAGGCTCGGGCTGTTACTTTATGACAGGGCTGAATTAAAATCAAAAACCGTATACCTGGATACCATTATCTGGTTCCCTAAATTAAATAAGGAAGTATTCATTGGTCTTGATTCATATCACAACCTGGGTGGAGACCTTAAATGGGATATAACAACCAATGGATCGCCCCAGGTAGTTACATTAGTACATTTTAAAGAAGAACCTGTCACTATTTTCATTCCGGGAACAGGAGAGATCGATACCTTAGCCGATGCCATTTATACTCCCCGTAAAGATGCTATTAGTTTTTTGTCAAAAGCAGATAGCCTGTTAACTGAAACGGAAACAAAGGCCGGTATCAATTTAAAAATAGGCAACCTGTTTGTACGGGCAGGTTCTAAAAAACAAGCTTTTCCTTACTATAATAAATCGATTCAACTGGTACCCGAAAATGCCAGCGCCCGGCTCAACCTGATCAATGTGGCTACAGCTATATATAAGAACAGGGCGGCGCTGGAACAACTGGAATACTTATACACGAATCAGCAAATTAATTTCCCTGACCGCTTGTTACTGGCCGATTTTGATATGCGTTCAGGCGCTTTTGATCAGGCGGAAAAATTATTAGCAGAAGCCAGATCAATTCACCCTTATGTTGTTCCTGAAATAGACGAATTGATGGGCCGTTTGTATCTTCTTTCTCACCAACCTGCAAAGGCTATCCCATTATATAAAAATTTCCTGGCCACACGGATAAATGATCAGCAAACACAGTATACGATCGCCCGGCTATACGCCCAGACAGGTAACAAAACAGAAGCCTGGAAATGGCTGGAGGGGGCAATGAGTAAAGGATTTAATTATTTATATGTCTTAAATAATGATCCTTCCTGGAATGATTTCCGGAAAGCACCCCAATGGGACCTGCTGTTAAAACGTTTTACGATGAAAACTTATCCCGGCCCCACGGCTGCCCGCGAATAGTTGCTGGTAAGAAACGATGATCAGGAAAGATCGAAATGCACAACTGGTCACTGTAATAAATTTAATTTCGGAAAAAGTGCCTGGGGATGTTGCTGTGTTTTAAAGGAATTGGCTTTCAATATGGTTTGATTTTGCGCTTCACTCGTCACCAGGAACCAGTTAGGGTTTGCTTTATCGGGGCCCAGGTAAGTGGTTAAGGAAGTAATGAAATAATGAGTAAAGAACCCGCCAAAATTGTCCGTACCTGTGGCTTCCTCGCCTTTAGTCGCTGCTGTCATTAATAAAGAGAAAGGCGTCTTATTCATAAAAAGAGCCTTGACATTTTCCCAGTTCCATTTAACACCTGAACCTTTTGATTTGGGAGGAGGCGGTCCCGCTGTTTTTTTAGTGATCACTTCATTATTACAGCAATCGCTTATTACCAGGTTGAGACGGGCGCCTTTCTTAACGATCAGATCATAGATGTCCTGTATATTCATGGTTTGAGTCGCGGGCTTTACTCTTGGCCTAATGCGGGGATCACGCAGATCTAAATAAGGAAAATATTTTGTGGGTTGCTCTTTCTGGCTGAACCCGTGCCCCGAATAAAAAAAGATAACCATATCCGCAGGGGATGGATTTCGCTTTTTTAAAATACTATCGACACTTTTTTTATTATATATGTTTCCGAAAATCGTATCAATAAACAGGTTTTTCCTGATGCCAAGAAAATCCGCCACATCCGAAAATGTCTGGACCACCTTTTGGGCATCGGTTGAGCTGGACACTCCGATAGACGAATCATACGTACTGGCCACTACAATTAAGAACATCCTGGTTTTTCGTTCATCAGCTGTTAACATGCCTCCCTTTGATTTTATACCAAAGAGATTAGTATAAAAATCATCTTTTTCTGTAAAAAAATTTAATAAAAGATCCCGGGTAAGATCAGAACTTTTTATAAACTGTGCTGACAACAAATTGCCATTGCTTAGTATGGTATCTCCGGGTTTGGCCGAAACACCCCATGGTTCATAATTGTTTTCAGGGCTTATCTTAAACCAGAAAGTAACGGGTGCAAATTTTATGGTGTTGTCGCCCATAAGAGAATTCGGTTTCATGCCTTCATAGATCAATTTACTGGTGTCGACTCCACCATTTTTATCCGTAGCATATTGTTCCTGTATTACCATTTCCGACAGCTGGCTATTATGGCTATCCGGTGATGGATGACGTACCCTTACGAAACCGCCGCCGTTATCATATTTTACAAAAAAAGCATCATAAGTGACTGTATCATTCCCGCCGGGGGATCTGTAGGTAAAGCGATAAATGGTTTGGGAACAGACGGTAAGGCTGAAGGTAAATAGAAGTAAAAAGCTTATAAAAAAAGTTGATTTCATTCATGAGCTTTTGAGTCAGCTAAAGCTACTTTTTTATATTGAATAATTTAGCAACAGCTCAATAAATAAGAAAATCCCTAAAAAGTATATACCTGATTCAGGTTATATTTTATTATCAGTTGTATCCATTTATTTTTGGAATTATTCAATACTTATCGTACTCTTATAGTCTAAACTATTTTTATATGACCAACAAAATGCCAAGACTTGCTTATCAAATCCTTTTGGGTGTTCTTATGCTGAGCTTTACAGTTGTAGCCTGTAATAATAAGAAGAGTGAAAAGAAGGAGACCACAACAGATTCATCTACAGTAAAACCGACTGATCAGACGCAGCCTGTAGACACGACCAAAGGAGATACTTTAAAGAAAAGGCCCACCGCCCCTGGTGATTAAAATTCTTTGTTTGTCATTTATTTGATTCACCCGTCTTAATTGGAGTTCACAACCCATGTGAATATGTTCAGGCGGGTGATTTTTTATTGTCCGTCAAAGGGGCTTCCGGGGGTTTATTTTTCACGGATTCATGATGGGCCCTGAGATGACTCAGTTTATGGATCAGCCAATGTTCCATGCGGTGATGAGCCGGGATCAGTATTGCAGCCAGCACCACAAAGATCAGGATCTCAAAAACGGGAGAATGATTGGTGAGCCCTGCAACAGTAGGATGTAAGAGCAGGGTCAGGTATTCAAAAAGGAATAATAATGACAGTACCCCGAGCAGCCGGATAACCCGGGTATGAATTTTTACACGGCTGAGCAAGAGCGTAAGCAGGAAAAGCAGGGGAATAAATATGGCGATCAGCAGTAACTGTAACTGCTCTAACCGTTTCTTTTGAGCAAGCTGCTGATCCTGTTTTATTTCCATTTGCCGGTACTGTTCATCACTGGTAATGACCTGTGATTGCCTGATCCGGCTCTTACTGTTCACCGAATCATTCAGATCATGTACATAGGTTATACAGGCAAAAGCGCTGTCAATATTTCTTATTTTTTTATAATGTTCGGCCAGGAACTCAGCCGCATCCAGCTCCTGGGAAAGAAACCCGTCTTTTTTTGCGACCGAGAGTGACAGCGTTGCATAATAACCCGATGAATCATACTTATTCATTTGCTTATATAGATTCGCCAGACCTAAAGTGGCTTCACAAAGGAATTCATCATCATTACTGGCCCTCAGGAAGGCGATCCCGTTTTGATAATTGATCAGGGATTGCTGGTAGCTCCCCAATTTGAGGAAGCTATGGCCTAGGCCTGTCATCGATTTACCGAGCTTGTCACCGTCATCAGCCAGTGCTTTTGATTTGCTGAAATAGACAAAAGCGGAGTCAGAAATATTCAGCTTGTTATAAGCATCTCCGAAGTTTAAAGCAATATTATATTTGAAATCTTTCACATCATACCGGTTGATCACTGAATCAGCCTTTGCATAATATGCCAGGGCCTGTCGGTATTCTTCCTGGTAATCATATACAATACCAATATTCATTAAAACACTGGCAAGGCTCCTTGAAATGTTTCTTTTTTCTTCGAGTTTCAGTTTTTGAAAATTCAATTGCAATGCCCTGGGATAATTGCCGATGATCATAAAACTATTCGCCAGGATACCCAATGATCTCGATTCTCCCTCTTCATAATTGATACTTTGGGCCAGGTATAATGCTTCCTGCGCTATGGGTAATGCGGAATCAGGATTATATATATTCATGAATTTGGCCTTCTGCCACATCAAATTCACCCTGCCTGTATCAGTTGTTTCTTCTTCAAGCAATTTACCCAGGCTATCCACTTTTGATTTTTGGGAAAATGCCCCGGCAGTCAGGAATAAGAAAAGAGGAATAACCAGGAACTTTTTAGGCATCGCCAGGAAAAAAGAGGAATAAGCAGCCATTATGGGTTGAATTGTAAACTCTAATGTATTCGAATTTAATTATTAATCTTAGTTCATCATAATTATTTGATGAAATAAAAATTAAGTAAGCGAACAGAGACCCCATAGTTGTCTGCCGTCAGGCAGCTCTGTGTACTCTGTGCTCTCTGCGCGAGTTTTTTCAAAACGCGGGACTCCTATTTTTTGACGGTATTCTTATTTCTTTTAATTTCCCATTTATGGCAGCCTCTTATTGCGAATTTGTTCAGAAAGTGCCGAAAGATAATGTACATCGTCATTATCATGACCATGAATATGGGTTTCCCCTGGAAAATGATAACGAGCTGTTCGCCCGTTTAGTACTGGAAATAAACCAGGCGGGGTTAAGCTGGGAGACCATCCTGAAGAAAAAAGATAACTTCTTTAAGGCATTTGAGGGCTTTGCCATTGATAAGGTTTCCCGTTATTCAGTAAAGAAAAAAGAAAAACTGATGCAGGATGCCGGCATTATCCGCAACCGGTTAAAGATCGAAGCGGCCATTCACAATGCAAAATGTATCAGGGCAATCCAATCCGCATCGGGTTCATTCAGGAACTGGTTGGATAATCATCATCCCAAAACAAAAGAAGAATGGGTAAAGCTTTTTAAGCAAACATTCCGGTTTACCGGTGGCGAGATCGTGAATGAATTTCTGATGAGTACAGGTTATTTACCGGGAGCGCATGTGGAAACCTGCCCAGTCTATAAAAAAGTGATGAAACAAAAACCAAGATTTAGTGTTAAATGTTAAGTGCTAAGTGTTAGGTGTTAAGTGTTAAATGAAGAAATGTTCTTGTCCGGTATAAATTCACAAATTGTAAATATGTTTTATACTTAGCACTTAAAACCTAACACTTAACACTAATTGGGCTGTACAGCAGGAAGCCGGTAATGCTGACCATCCAGGACAAACAGTTCGTCGATCTCTATGGTCCAGAATTTAAAGAGCGGGGATTTCTTGAGGAGCTTTTCTACTTCTTTTTTATTTTCTGCGTTCAGCGTTATCCAGGATCGCTGTGTTTCCATACTGACGGCGTAATGATCAATAGTTCCTTTATTGATAAGGTAATTGATATAAGTGCGGTGGGGTGGCACCAGGCCCATGAACTCGTCGTTCATTTCAAACTGTATGGTGACCTGGTATTTCTGCATGTATAGTAATGACAAATTAAAAATAGGAAAGTTGCACCGGGAACAAAGAAAGTGGAAAACACGTAAATTTACCGCCCGGAACGTTAGCTCTCCCGATAGCTATCGGGATGGTTCAGAGAAAAAGGTCAGGAGAGCGTTTTTGGTCCTGGGACGTTAGCTCAGTTGGTTCAGAGCACTACTTTGACAGAGTAGGGGTCACTGGTTCGAGCCCAGTACGTCCCACTAAATTTTCCACTCCACAATCTCATTCACCCATTCGGCGCGATGGGGAATTACGATCTTGATATAATTGTCAGTATATCCCTCCATCATACCATTCTTGTCACATTTTTCAAACAGTACTTTGCGTGTTTCTCCTGCATGTTGTTGTGTGAAATGCTCCATCTTCATATAGGAGAGATTGCGGAGTGTTTTGTTTCTTTCGTGACGGATAGTAATGGGTATTACCGGTTTCAGGGTTAACGCATATGTATTTTCTCTTTCCGAGTACGTGAATACGTGGAGGTAAGATATATCCAATGAATGAATAAAATTGAATGTTTCTTTGAACTCAACTTCAGTTTCACCCGGGAACCCAACTATAATATCAGCACCAATAGCACAATGTGGCATTACTGTTTTAATAAGTTTGATCCTTTCTGCATAAAACTCTTTTTTGTACCGGCGGCGCATTGACCCTAATATCTTATTACTGCCACTCTGAAGAGGTATATGAAAATGCGGCATGAACTTGCTACTGTTGGCAACAAACTCAATAATCTCATTCGTTAGCAGGTTAGGTTCAATAGAAGATATACGGTATCGCTGAATTCCTTCTATTTTGTCCAATTCTTTTATCAAATCCAGGAAACTTTCATTTTGTCCTCTCAGAGTCTTCGCTAAGCCTCCCCCTTCGGGGGAGGTTTGGAGGGGGCCGCTGAAATCACCCAGGTTTACACCTGTCAATACAATTTCCTTTACACCTTGTTTGGATAAATGTTTGGCATTCTTTACTACGTTTTCAATACTGTCACTCCTGCTTTTCCCTCTCGCCATGGGTATGGTGCAAAAAGAGCAGTTATAATCACATCCATCCTGCACTTTCAGGAAAGTCCTGGTTCGGTCATCAAGGGAATAAGAAGTGTGAAATTCAGAAACATCATCAATATCACAACTGCAAATTTTCGCTGAATCGCCTTTGGCCAGTTCACGGATATGCCGGGCAATATTGAATTTTTCGGCGGCGCCGAGTACCAGGTCCACTCCGGGTATGCCGGCAATTTCGGTTGGTTTCAATTGGGCGTAACAACCAGTAATAACAACAAGGCTTTCCGGCGCTTTTCGTTGAATCCGCCTCACTAAATAACGACATTCTTTATCGGCATTATCCGTCACTGAACAGGTGTTGATCACATATACATCGGCCATGTCATCAAAATCTTTTTTTTCAAAACCTTCATTCTCCAGTAAACGGGAAAGGGAAGAGGTTTCGGAAAAATTGAGCTTGCAACCCAACGTGTGAAACGCTACTGTTCTTGATGCTGCCATAAAGTCTGCAAAGTTAAGTGAAAGCTATATACTGGTGACTGCTAACTGCCGCCCCTCGGCTATGCTCGGGGTGACCCCCTCGACTCCGCTCGGGGTGACAATGCTGTCTGGTGACTGCCGACTGCTGACTGCCGACTGCTGACTGTTTACTGCCAACTGCCTCCTGCCAACTGTTGACTGATTTTCTATATTTTTATCCAAATATCTGACTTTGAATAAAAAATCACTACCTCTCATCCTGATCCTGTTTTTGGGAGCCATTCTCATGGTGACCATAAAATGTAAGAGCAATGACAGGCCTGCCCCAAAGCCGAAGGTATCGACGCATAAAGACCAAAATGACCCGGCAAGTAATAAGAACGATCGGGATCGGGGTTTCGACCGAAGGGTCTCCTATATCAAATTCAGTAATCATGCGCGGTGCCGGATGGATTGCCGGAAAATTACACAGGACGAAGTGGAAGATGTAATGAAAGACGGTAAGATCAACTATACTAAAAGCGATCTTCAGAATGCCCGTTGCCCCCGTTATGCGTTGGAAGGTGTAACTAAAAATGATGAGCGGCTCCGGATCATATTCGCCCAATGTAATGAGTCAACGGTCGTGGTTACTGTCATTGACCTTGACAGGGATTTTGAATGTCATTGTCCCGGGGATGATGATAAATCTAAAAACCGGAACTGATGAAGATATTGCTCACCCCCCTGCAATGGATCTATTGCATCTATGCATTCCTTACTTTCATCGTTATTATGTTGCTGATCTTCCCGTTCGTGATCATCAGTAGCTTTTTTGGCCGCATAAAGGGTGGTAATATGATCCTGCGTCTTTGCAGTTTATGGGGTGATTGCTGGTTCTTCCTGCTATTCATTTGGACGAAAAAAATATATGAAGCACCGCATGATAAAAAGAAGCCATATATTTTCCTTTCCAATCATATCTCATACCTGGATGCTCCGATATTGGTGAAAGCCTACCGTCAGCCACTGCGGCCACTGGGGAAAGTGGAAATGGGCAAGATTCCTTTATTCGGGTTCATCTATCGCAATGCTATTGTCAGCGTTGACCGTAGCAGCCCGGCCAACAGGGCAAAAAGTGTTCGGATCTTAAAATCCATTCTCGATAAAGGGATCTCGGTGCTGGTCTTTCCGGAAGGAACATTTAATATGACCACCCAGCCGTTGAAAGATTTCTATAATGGGGCTTTTCGGATTGCAATCGAAACACAAACACCGATCAAACCGGTGTTATTCCTGGATGCATACCGCAGGATGAATTATAAAAGTATCTTTTCGCTGACTCCCGGCAGGTGCCGTATCCTTTACCTGGATGAAATTCCGGTCACCGCCTTCACCTTGGCCGATCTTGAACGCCTGAAAAATGAAGTGCACGACATCATGGAAGAGAAATTGATAGAATATGATGCGGCCTGGAGAAAGCCTCAAACCCCTAACCCCTAAAGGGGAATAAAGACCTCTCCGATTCATTCTTATCTTTATCTGTTCAATGGAAGAAAAAAGAACTGATACGGAGAATGGTAGCACCCCTTTAGGGGCTGGGGGTGTGGCGGGGGGGTACGCCGAGATCATTATACCTTCCGCCCTGCCAAAAAATTACACATGGTCCGTTCCTCCCCATTTACTGGAGGCAGCTAAACCGGGCTGCAGGGTAGAAGTCAACCTGGGGAAGAGTAAAAAATACGCCGGTATCGTAAAACGATTGAATAAGAATAAGCCGGAGTTTATTGAAACAAAAGATATCCTGAATTTGCTGGATACCGAGCCGGTCGTATTTGAACAGCAATTGAAACTATGGGAGTGGATGGCTGCTTATTATATGTGTAGTGAAGGAGAGGTTATGGCGGCGGCTCTCCCCGCCCATTTTAAATTATCAAGTGAGACCGTCCTTGTTTTTAATGAAGAATACGGGGATGATTTTTCAGCACTGGACCATGATGAATACCTCGTAGGCGAAGCCCTGCTTATAAAAAAAGAATTAAGGCTGACCGAAGTCCAGCAGTTGCTTGATTCTTCCCATGTGTACCCGGTCATCAACCGCCTGATCAATAAGAAGGTTTGTTTTGTCTGGGAAGCTTTGAAACAAACCTATTCTCCCAAAAAGGAGACTTATGTCCTGCTCAACCCACTGTATGATAACGAGGAGAAGCTGTCTGAGCTCTTGAATAACTGGACCAGGGCTCCCAAACAAATGGAGTTATTGTTAAGCTATCTCCATTTAATGAAAACGGAAGGCGAAGTGGTCAGGCCGGCTTTATTAAAAAAATCTGGCGCTTCCGAAGCCCAGTTGAAAGGATTGGTAGAAAAAAAAATTCTCTGGCTTGAAAAAAGGGCAGTGGACCGCCTGCAATATCTGCCCAAAAATGTACAGATTGATTTTGAATTAACAGGAGCCCAGCAAAAAGCGTTGGGGGAAATACAGGAGCAATTCCGATCGAAAGATGTTTGTCTTCTTCATGGTGTCACCTCAAGCGGTAAAACAAATATCTATATCAAACTGATCGAAGAATCGATCCGCCAGGGTAAGCAGGTATTGTATATGTTGCCGGAAATAGCTTTGACCTCGCAGATCATTCGCCGGCTTCAAAAGCATTTTGGAGGTTATATTGGAATCTATCATTCCAGGTTTTCACAAAACGAAAGGGTGGAGATCTGGAATAAAGTGAAGAACGGAGAATTAAGAGTGATCCTGGGGGCAAGGTCCTCAGTCTTTCTTCCTTTTCAGAACCTGGGTCTTGTGATTTGTGATGAAGAGCATGATACATCCTATAAACAACAGGAGCCGGCGCCAAGATATAACGGGAGAGATGCAGCTATATATTTTGCTTCTTTATTTCATTCCGCAGAGGCTGGAGCTGGGGCCGGACCAGGAGCAAAAGTGGTTCTTGGAAGCGGTACACCTTCAGTGGAAAGTTATTATAATGCGACTACCGGGAAATATGGTTTGGTGGAACTGATGCAACGATATGGAGACCTGAAATTGCCATCTATTGAGCTGATTGATACCAGGAAGATCATACAGAAGGACAGGTCAAAAGTGATGCTGTCGCCGCCACTGATCGAAGCAGTGAATGAAGTGATGGCCAGGAACAGGCAGGTGATCCTTTTCCAGAACCGTCGCGGCTATTCACCTTACCAGGTTTGCCAGGTATGCGGTTGGATACCCCAATGCAAATACTGCGATGTTTCTTTGACCTTTCACAAACTCACCAATAAACTTATTTGTCATTATTGTGGTACCACCTATCCACCGGTGCATACCTGTGCGGCCTGTGGAAGCGATAAGTTTATGCAACGGAATTTTGGCACCGAAAAGATTGAAGAGCAATTACAAGAAACCTTTCCCAATGCTAAAGTGGCCAGGATGGATATCGATACCGTAAAAGGAAAGAATGCACATGATGTGCTGATACAGCAGTTTGAGCAAAAACGGATTGATATACTGGTAGGGACACAAATGGTAGTAAAAGGATTGGATTTTGACAATGTAGACCTGGTAGGTATCCTTGATGCTGACGGATTACTGCATTTTGCTGATTTCAGGGTCAATGAAAGAGCCTTCCAGCTGATGGAGCAGGTGAGTGGCCGGGCCGGTAGAAAAGAGGAGACCGGTAGGGTGCTGATCCAGACATCCCAACCCACCCACCCAGTATTACAATTTGTACAACAGCATGATTACAAAAAAATGTTTGCAGAAGAGCTGGAGAAAAGGAAACAGTTTTTTTACCCGCCGTTTTCACGGATCATTCACCTTAGTTTCAAACATAAATTCAAAGAAATAGTGGAACGTGCAGCCTATCATTTTGCCGATACCCTGAATAACAAATATGGAAAGTATATCGTTGGCCCGGCTGAACCAGTGGTAGGTCGTATCAGGAACCAATATTTAATGGAACTTCTGTTTAAGCTGCCGAGGGATGGGAAGATGATCAATCAATGTAAAAAGGATCTGTTGGAACAGGTGGCGATACTGCATCAAAACAAAAGTTTCAAAAGTGTGACGGTGGTGGCGGATGTAGATGCTGTTTAGATAAAAGATAATAGACTATCAGATAAAAGTTGGGGGGAGATTTACTAAGTCCAGTAGAAACCTGGGAACATTTCTATAGATGCGAAATAAATGACTAATCGTGCCTGGATTTATTCTAAAGCTGATGTGGTAGATATATAGCCTGGCTTTGCACTACAGCACCGCTCCTTCTCCGACAGGGGAAGGAGCGGAGGATGGGGCCTTGAAGTATGGCAATAAAATACCAACTCTTGAACATGAATCAGGCTCCTTTGCTTTGATTTTTTATTTCCTTATTCTCATAAATAAAAAATCCTTCTTCATTCTTTTTGGCTACTGCCAGCATGGCTTGTGCCACTTTTTTTGCCTGTATAGCTTTATATTTCACGGGAAGAAGAAACGAAATCATTTTCATAAATCCTTTACTTATCTTTTCACCAAAACGATATTCTTTTCTTTCTCCCAGCAAAAGAGAGGGCCGCATGATATAGACTGATTTTAATCCAATAGCCTTTACCGCATCTTCCACTTCCCCTTTTAGCTTCAGGTAAAAATTATTGCTTTTGCTGTTGGCGCCGACAGAAGAGACAAAAATAAAGGTCGGACAACCGGTCAGTTTACAATACCGCGCTGCATTTACCGTAATATCATAATCCACTTTCCTGTAAGCGTCTTTATCTCCTTTTACTTTTTTCTGTGTGGTACCCACTGCACTGAAGACCACATCGCTGTTATGAAGCGCCACAAGCAGGGAGTCGCTGTCATTAAAGTCCACCAGTTTCTTTTCTAATTTGGGATGGGTAAGTTCAACAGGACGGCGTACCAGTATCCTGACGGTATCATAATGATCATCTTTCAGCAGTTCTTCCACCAAATAACCGCCAATTAGCCCGGTGACGCCGATCAGTGTTGCTGTCATAAAAAATCGTGATGTTTGCAGTATGCAAATTCAGGAAAATATTTCATTAAAGCCATATAATACATTCGGGATTGATGCCAAAGCAAGATACTTCGGCACCTTTAAAGACCGTGACGAATTAGAAGAATTCATCACCCATAACCCGCAATTCAATACTCTTATTCTCGGGGGTGGCAGCAATATCTTACTGTCTAAAGATTTTGACGGTCTCGTTTTAAAAAATGAAATGAAAGGGATCACCGAACTGCATGAAGACAATGAAAACGTATATGTAAGAGCGGGGGCGGGAGAGAACTGGCATCGTTTTGTGATGTATTGCATTGAAAGGAGCTGGGCCGGTATTGAAAATTTGTCTTTGATACCGGGAAATGTGGGTGCCTCACCTATGCAGAATATAGGGGCGTATGGGGTGGAACTCGAGGATGTTTTTTTTGACCTTGAAGCATTTAATATAAATGAAAAGAAAGTGATAACATTTACCAGGAGTGATTGTGAATTTGGGTACCGGGAAAGTATTTTCAAAGGAAAATACAAGGACCGGTTTGTTATTCTTAATGTTACCTATAAGTTACAAAAAAAACCCAGGTTCAAAACCCGTTACGGATCACTTGAACAGGAGCTGCAAAAAATGGGGGTGAAAGAGCTTACCTTAAAAGCGGTTTCAGATGCTGTGATCAATATCCGTATGTCCAGACTGCCTGACCCGTCTAAGATCGGTAATGCCGGTAGTTTTTTCAAGAACCCCCTTATTCCCAATTCCCAATTCAAGGAACTTAAAGAGAAATTTCCTGATTTAGCCGGACATTCTCTACTAAACGGGGAAATAAAAGTTGCTGCCGGCTGGCTTATTGAAAAATGTGGCCCGCAGGACTCTGTGAGCTGGAAAGGTTTCAGGAAAGGTGATGCTGGCTGTCATGCGAACCAGGCCCTGGTGCTTGTTAATTATGGAAATGCCTCGGGAAAAGAAATAATTGAGCTTAGTGAGGAAATCGTAAAAAGTGTTTATAATACGTTTGGTATCTGGCTGGAAAGAGAGGTCAATATAATTTAAGAAGTTTGCAGAAGATTATATTTTACCTATTTTGTTCATAATTAACACGACAAGTATGAAAAAATTATCTTTTATTCTTTTCGCGTCTTTTGTAGTTGCCGGACCAGCAAATTCTCAGGGTGCAAAATCCGCTTATTTTGAATTAGGCGGGCCTGGCTTAGCCTCCTTTAATTTTGATGCTCGTTTTAGTAATAAACAGGATGGAATTGGAGGAAGAGTGGGTATTGGCGGTTTTAGTTTGAGGACAACAATCTCAAACGGCAATGGTACCAGTACAGAGCGCGCAACTGTTCTTTTCATCCCGGTTGGATTAAATTACCTGTTAGGAAAAGACCATAGAAATTATTTTGAAATAGGCGGGGGTGTTACTCCTGTAGTAGCTTCTGCCAGTTTTACAGACAAAAATTTTACAACCACGTTTGGGTATGCAATTTTTGGATACCGCATGCAACCAAGGGACGGGGGTTTTACATTCAGGGCCTTTGTCTGTCCTGTATTCGCAAGTTTTGGATTTATACCTTATTATGGCGGGGTATCATTTGGGTATAAATTTGGCAATATGAAAGGGAAATGAAAGAGTGTCACGGTTTAAAACCGTGGCACTCTTGTCACGGCTTCAAGCCGTGGCACGCCTTCCTACGCTTCTTCATCGAATTCTTCTTCATAATCCTTATTCCCAAGGTTCATCATGCTGCCAATCAGATCCTTGAATTCGATCTTGCCTTCGAATATTTTTTTACTGATAAGAGAATAAGAAGAAAGGCCATGTAGCACAAATTCCATCAGTAAAGCGGACTGTTGTTCATTGGCCTTGGCGAAATATTTTTTGACCACCGCATGCAGTCCATCTACTTTATATAGCAACAATATTTTTTCCTTATCCGTAGTATTAAAAGAAATATTGAGATGATTGCCTTTATCAAACCAGTTAATAATAGAACGATAGGGATTTTCTTCTTCTTTTTCCTGCGTTTGGGAAGGTTTACCCGTATTCCTTCTTTTCTTTAAAGTATCCGGGTTAGGAAAATAATGAACGAACTGGGAGCGGATAGCTTTATCTACGAGATTCATCGCTACCTGGAAGGGCCCTTCCTGCTCGCCTTCATATACCAGTTCCACTTTACCCGTAATTGACGGGATAATGCCGGCCAGGTCAGTAAGCCAGACCTGTGTGTGTTTTTCATTATTGATAATAGCTCTTCGTTCTGCTGCACTGACCGCATTTTCATAAGCAGAGATGGTCAATCTTGCACTGACCCCGCTTTTTTTATCTACCAATTCACTGGACCGCGCCTCAAATGCCACTTGCTCGATCAACCGCCTGATAAGGTCACTTACATACACTCTTGCTTTTTGTTCTTCACTTACTCTTGCTTCCTGTTCGGTTATTTCAAGAGCCTCCTCCAGTGATTTGGGATAATGAGTCAGGATCTGGCTTTCAATACGGTCCTTTAAAGGGGTAACAATTGAGCCACGATTGGTATAATCTTCCGGGTTTGCCGTAAACACAAATAAAATATCCAGCGGTAACCGTAATTTAAATCCGCGGATCTGTACATCCCCTTCTTCTAAAATATTAAAAAGTGCAACCTGTATCCTTGCCTGCAGGTCGGGTAATTCGTTGATCACAAAAATGCCCCGGTTGCTTCGGGGAATGATCCCATAGTGGATTACGCGTTCATCGGCAAAACTTAATTTTAGATTGGCCGCTTTAATGGGATCGATATCTCCGATCAGGTCCGCGACACTGACATCGGGGGTAGCCAGTTTTTCGCCATACCGCTGGCTGCGGTGAATCCAATGAATGGCTGTTTCATCTCCGTGTGTGGCTATTTCCTCCTGGGCATACTTTGAAACAGGTTGTAATGGGTCGTCATTAATATCACTGCCTGCAATACTTGGAATATATTCATCCAGCAGATCAGTCATCAATCTTGCCATTCTCGTTTTGGCCTGACCCCGTAAGCCCAGGAACAGGATATTGTGCTTGCTCAGCAACGCCCTTTCCACATCAGGTATAACGCTGTCTTCAAAGCCTACGATTCCGGGAAAACTATTTTCCTTTTTCTTTAACCTGATAATAAGATTCTGGCGTATCTCTTCTTTGATACTCCTGGGCTTATAACCACTTAATTTTAGTTCTCCGAGAGTTTTAATATCCCCAAATCCCTTAGTTATTCCACTCATTTCGTTGATTAATTAATAATTTATCTTCTTATTTATTTTTAAAAATGTTCATCACACGGTTTTGAAGAGATTAAAAATGATAATTTATCATTGACCTGGTTTCCCCATTACGCCGGCGCTGTAGCTTTAGCGCAAGCGTTAGGGGACAGGGGTCAATATACTGTCTTTCTTTTTCCACTTTCAAAATCCTTAAAAATAAAGGCACCCAGTTTGTCCAGACTTGCAAAGAAAGCTTTTCCATTGTTCGTTTCCGTAAACTCCTGCACAAATCGCTGCAGGTAAGGATCAGTGGCGATCATAAACGTAGTGATCGGTATTTTCAGTTTCTTACATTGCGCCGCCAGATTGATACAACGGTTTACTACTTTCCTGTCCAGCCCAAAACTGTTCTTATAATAGCGTTTACCGATCTTCAGGCAGGTTGGTTTCCCATCCGTGATCATGAATATCTGCTTGTTCGGATTCTTTCTCCTTCGCAAAATATCCATCGCCAATTCCAAACCGGCCACTGTATTGGTATGATATGGTCCCACCTGCAGGTAGGGGAGGTCCCTGACTTCAATAGGCCAGGCATCGTTCCCGAAAACCACGATATCCAAAGTATCTTTGGGGTATTTAGTCTGGATCAGTTCACTTAATGCCATTGCCACTTTTTTAGCCGGTGTGATCCGGTCCTCACCATAAAGGATCATAGAATGGGAAATATCGATCATGAGCACGGTCGAGGTCTGCGCTTTGAAATCTGTTTCCCGGATGCTCAGGTCATCTTCCTGCATACGGAAATGATCAATACCATGATTGATCTGTGCATTCCTTATCGATTCGGTAAAATCAATTTGTTCCAGCATATCCCCAAACTGGAACTGCCGTGTTTCGGGGTTCAGTTCATCACCCTGGCCAGGTTTAAAACTGTGATGATCTCCCTGTTTTGTTTTTTTCAGTTTACCAAAGATCTCCTCAAGACTCTTTTTTCTTATTCCCTGTTCTGTTTTAGAGGTGATCTTTATTTCACCGGAAGGGTTATTATCGGTCAGGTAGCCTTTATCCTTTAGTTCATCAATAAAATCACCCATCCCGTATTCATCATCTGTAAGTTGGTATTGCTTATCCAGTTCATTCATCCATTGCATGGCTTCTCCCACATCACCACTGGTGTAGGTGAGCAATTGCAGCAACAGGTCAAGTAATTGCTCAAACCTGCTTTTTCCCCCGCTGTTCGGATCATATTTGGTGAAGTGAATCCCCTTCATGGTGTAAGCAATTTACAATAAATTCAAAAGCCGGATTTAGGTGTTAACAACAACTTAAGAGAGAATATGTTTAGATAAAAACTAATAGTGAAAAGATAATAGTTCCTGAAAGACGAAAAAACCTTCAGTTTTGAGAAAGTTTCAAAGCTGTAGGTTTTTTCCTGCTGTGAGGCACTTTTATCTTTTCACTTTTATCTTTTATCTAATTAGGCTTCTTCATACTATCTTTTGTCTTCGTACTGTCCGGTTTTATTGAATTAGTGATGGTCGTAGGACCCTCAGGATTTGTTTTCACCTGTGTTTGCGGGGCATATCTTTTCTCCACTGAATCAAGGACAACCAGCATTCTTTCATTGATCGGCGCTTCCGATCGCTCAAAACCACCAAACAATTCCGGCCTGCTGGTTTTGATGTAGTTATAATAATTTGCCTGTTGTTCGAGATCTTTTCGTATGGCCAGGCGCCATTTTTCTGCAAGTTCGGTTCTGCCGGCTTTGTAACAGGCTTCGAGGAATATTAAGCTTGTCTGGTTATGACCATTGTAACGGCTCGTCATGGCATAAGGCAAATTCTCGGGTTTGATTCCGGCTTCACATTTGTCAATTAACTTCTGTGCTTCTTCTTTCCTTCCAAGATCAGCCATATTACCCGCTGCTTCAGCATACATTTCCCTGATATTAAGGATATGACGGCGGTTCTCTTCATCAAAATAAACACCTTTTTTATCCGCGCCGCCAAATTCATATTTGGTCATCAGGTTGTTATAAACGAAGTCAGTATTATTATCCCGTATCGGTGTTCCTCCCAAACCAACCTGGCGGAGCCCCTGTTCTGTTACCCAATTAGCCTGTGGGTATTTAGTCACAATAGGAACCAGCCGATATGACAGGCCGTCTTTACGGAGAAATTGAGCAAAGCCC
>JADGPW010000282.1 GCA_017882265.1 Chitinophagaceae bacterium
ACCAGGACGCAGATTTTACGCTTCCTGCAGATCAAGCAAATTATCCGGGATCTGCTGATACAATAGTCCATAAAGGCCAGAAGGTTGATTACAAATATGTATGGTCGTATGGCAATACGAATACCAGGAAGATATGGGAGCCTGATTATAAAGATGGTGTGCCTCTGGAGATTGATGAACAGCAGGACGGATATGATATCCCGCTTTTGAGATATGCAGACCTTATCCTTATTTATGCTGAAGCGCTGATCGAAAACAATCAGGTTGATCTGGGAATAGATCAAATCAACAGGGTTCGCGCAAGGCCATCTACAAACATGCCTCCGGTAGCCCACGGACTTACTCAGAATGACGCAAGAAAAGCATTACGCCACGAACGCCGCATCGAGCTGAACATGGAAGGACTCCGGCTTGCAGATATGATGAGATGGACCAGGGACGACAACGGTTCAGGCACAGTTCCAGGTACAACTCCGGGTTCGTATCTTGAGCAAAAATTCGGATCTGGGTTAAATGGAGTGCCGGTCTTAATGAGATACGGGGATAATGCAACACTTAAGAACCAGAGTTTAACGTTCCCCAAGAATCTGCTGTTTTCAATACCACAGGATGAATTGGATAGAAATAAAAAATGTGTCAATAATCCGGGTTGGTAACAGACTCTTTAGAAACCAATTGCAATTAGTGAAACAAAAACGGGAGAAGTTGTACCAACATGGTACAACTTCTTTTTTTTCAGCTTTACCGATCATCAATATAAAATTCATTGCTTTTACAACTATTAGATTGGCCGAAGGATGTAATTTATGATCGGGAAAAAATAATTTAAAACCTTTATATTTGCAAGATCCCTTTTTAAAAAAGATCAAAACAATCAATACAATAAATTAACTGATGATGAAGAATCCGAATAATAACATTTTCAGGAGAGATTTTTTAAAAGGTCTGGCGACAGTGCCTTTTTTAGGCTACTTTTCATTTGCTTTTAAAAATAATGTAACCAAAGAATTAAATAAGTACGACAAAGAGTCTTTTAAGGTTTTAGGCGTAAATAATCTTGAAGCGCCCAAAATGAAGCTGCAGCCTACAAACCATGATCCTTCAAAAAAGGTCAGATTTGGTGTAGTAGGCAATGGCTGGCGCGGTGAACAGTTATTGTACTCTTTGGGGTACATGCATCCTGATGATACCAGGAAAAATATAGATGATGGTAAATACAGCAAAACACTGAAGAACTTCTTACAGCAGGAAGATTTAAACATTGAATTTACTGCTGTTTGCGACACTTTTATTGTACATGCCCAAAGAGGGGTTGAAATCTCATCAAACGATATAAGGCCAGCCGGCCAACAGGGGAAAACTAAACCGGCAAAGATCTTCCCAACTTACGGGGAAATGATTGAGAGTAAAGCGGTCGATGCGATTATCATTGCTACTCCAGATCATACACATGCCGAGATAGCCATAGCTGCCGCTAAAGCAGGAATACATGTTTACCTGGAGAAACCAATGACTCACAACATTGAAGAAGCTGTTACCCTTAGAAATACCATCAAATCGACGGGGGTACGGTTTCAGTTAGGTCATGAGAACCGTCAGCAGATGAGTTTTAAAATGGCCAGGGAGATGGTCCAAAAAGGCGTCTTGGGAGATGTTTCCATGGTGCAAACTTTTACAAACCGGAATGGCCTGGACGGAGCATGGATAAGAACAAGAAAATATGACGAACTGGGAAATATCAACACCATCAACTGGAAAGAATTCCTGGGCCCTGCCCCCTGGCATGAATTCGATCCGAAGAGATATTTCAACTGGCAGCGTTACAATGATTACGGGACCGGCTTTACCGGGAACAACTTTTCACATCAGTACGATTGTGTCAACCAGATATTGAGCCTCGGCATACCTGAATCTGTTGTGGCAGCAGGAGGCCAGTATTATTACAAGAATCATGGTGAAATGCCCGATGTTTTAAGCGGTGTATTCAATTATCCCAAACGGGGGTGTGTAATGACCCTCGATGGTACGCTAAGAAGCGGGATATACAGGGAGAACTATATAATGGGCTCCGATGCTTCAATGTACGTCGATCTTGGAATAACCATCTATAAAGATGACAATTCCGATAGATATAAAAACATCAACCAGGAGAAGCTTTACACCTACTCCGGAGAATCAGATGTCGATGCTGTAACGACTGCAACATCAAAAGCTTATTTGAAGGGTGGCTATGGCGCCACCTACATAGATGGTAAGGTGATCGACGCTACTTATTTACACTTGAAAGAGTTTTTTGATGCTATTCGTAGCAATGGGAAAACGAGCTGCGACATCGATGCTGGCTTTGAGGAATCCGTAACAGTTCATTTGGTGAATTTGGCCTACGAAAATAAGAGGATGGTCACCTGGGATCCTGTTAATGAAAAAGCAATACTTTCGTAAATGATATTTGTTATATATATTTCATTTCTAATAGGTTAAATAAAATGCAAATGAAAATCAACTCTATAACACAAAATAATTATTCTAACTGGCAAATATTTTCGTTGACGTTTTTACGTGTACTCATCGGCTGGCACTTCCTTTTTGAAGGTCTGATGAAGATTTATACCCCGGGATGGACTGCAAAATCTTATCTGGAAGGATCTGTCGGACCATTTTCCTCAATCTTCAAAGCGCTGGCTTCCAACGATACAATTCTCTCATTTGTGAACTATATGAACGAATGGGGCCTTGTGATAATAGGATTGGGACTGTTTATCGGTTTATTTGAAAAGCCATTGAAGCTGGCAGGAATATTGTTGCTGTTGCTTTATTATCTTGCCTATCCCCCATTCCCGGGATTGACTATTAATGCACCCTTAGAAGGGTCTTACTGGATTGTCAATAAGAACCTTGTCGAAATGGCAGCGCTTTTGGTATTGTTATTCTTTCCTTCAGGCTATATTACCGGGATTGACAGCTTTATATTTAATAAAAAGAAAAAATAACAGAAATAATTATTCCTTAGATTAATTGGATGAGGTAATATTTATAGTGGCGTTGTTACAGAGAACTTTTTGTTATTTACTGTGGCAACGCCACTTCTTAATATAAAAAAATGACTATTCCAAGGATTAGAATATCAAGTTACCTGCTTGCTACATTAGCAGGCATTTTTGCCGTAATCATTTGGAGCTCAACCATTGCTTTTTCTAAAAGTGTAATGGAGACTGAAGGGAACTATAGTGCAATGTTTTTAATCTACTTCTTCGGCGGTATTTTACTTTTTGGCATTTTACTGGTTTGGTTAAAGAATGAGTTCTTTACCAAATGGAAAAAGCTTTCGTTTGCCTACTATTCAAGAATCGGGATCTTTTTGCTTCTCAACAATACTTTGCTGTTTATAGCTATCGGTTTGACGTCAAATAAAAATGAATTACTGATCGTCACCATAATTAATTATTTATGGCCTATCATTACTTATATCATCAAAGTTCCGATGTTTCATATTAAACCAAAGATCGGGTTGTTCGTTATCAGTATTGTCTTGGCAATCAGTGGAGTTGTAATCGCATTTTCGCAGGAATATACAATCAATGAATTCATCGGGGTCATAAAAGTCGCCAATTATAGTATCTGGGCCTATTTGTTAACATTACTGACCGCTGTTTCATGGGCATTGTATTCAAATCTCACCAAAAAATATCATACCGATGATGATGTTGCAGCCCTTCCGATCATATTTATTGTAAGCGGCCTGTTGTTTTTATTTGTTCAAATCTTTAAAGGTCAGTTCATATTCTCCAGTTTGACATCATTGTACAAAAACTATGAATTAATTTATATGATTATATGCCCTACTGCCCTTGCCTATTTATTCT
>JADGPW010000283.1 GCA_017882265.1 Chitinophagaceae bacterium
AATTAAAGAAATTGTACGCGTTTACCTTCAATTAAAAAATGCATTTACCGACGATAATACTAACGTTGCCGCTACTGCAGGAACAGCACTGGAGTCCGCATTTAAAAACTTTGATAAAACAGTTTTTACGGCAGCACAAAAGAAAGTATTTGAAGATATAGAAGATGATGCAACTGAACATGGAGAACACATTGGCAAAAACGGGGGGAACATTGCCCACCAGCGGGAACATTTTGCAATGTTGAGTAAAGACATGTATGACCTGGTAAAAGCATTTGACGCCGGCCAAACCCTGTATAAAGAATTTTGTCCGATGTATAATCATGGGGAAGGCGCTTTTTGGATCAGCGAAACAAAGGAGATCAAAAATCCCTATTTCGGTGCCGCTATGCCGGAATGTGGTACCATAATGGAAAAGATCAAATAGACATGAGCCCAGGAAAAAAAACAGGGATAGCCATTCTTGTTTTATTCATTGGCATCCAATTTATACGTCCTGCACTTAATAAAAGCGGGCAGGTATTGCCAATAAATATCTCAATGATGATAAGTGCTCCAGACAGCATTCGGTATATTTTAGAAAATGCCTGCTTTGATTGTCACAGCAATAACACAAACTATCCCTGGTATTCCAATATCGAGCCAGCCGGGTGGTTATTGGCTAATCATATAAGAAAGGGAAAGGAGGCGTTGAATTTCAGTGAATTTGGGAACTATTCATCCAGGAAACAACTAAGTAAGCTGACCGGGGTGATCAATAGTATCAGGGATGGCACTATGCCATTATCATCCTATAAATGGATGCACAGAGATGCAAGGCTCAGGTCTGGGGAAAAAACGATGATCATTAGTTGGGTTCAACGCGTAAAAGACAGCCTTGCAAAAATGTAAGATGCAGAATGAAAAAAATAAAGAAAATATTAATAAGAATTGTTAAAGCAATTTTTGTACGAAAGAAAGATTGCTGCAAATAATTTACAACTAAATATAATAAAGCTATGTACCACAACAATGGAAATTACTTTTTTGGAGGGATGCACATTTTTTGGTGGGTCCTCATGCTCGTTTGCCTGGTAGTAATGGTAGGATGGTTTACCTGGTTCCGAAAGAAAAAATGATCAACAAGTAAATAAAATTATCTTTTAAAATAGAATTAAGCAAAGTTCAAATAAAATTGCTACTATAATCATAGGAGTTCATTTAATAATATTTTTTTTACCTAAAATCAAAATATTTATGGAATACTATTTCACCAAAACAATTGCCGGAAGTTTCGACAATGCCATTCAAAAGGTGACAGAAGCACTCAAAGCGGAAGGTTTTGGCATATTGACAGAAATTGATATAAAAGCCACCTTAAAGAAAAAGCTGGATGTGGACTTTTATAACTATACCATCCTGGGAGCCTGCAATCCTCCATTTGCCTATAAAGCTTTACTGGCCGAGGATAAAATTGGAACCATGTTGCCTTGTAATGTGATCGTCCAGGAAAAAGTGCCGGGTCAGGTGGAGGTTTCTGCTGTTGATCCTGCCGCTTCTATGCTGGCAATAGAAAATAAAAATTTGGAAGGTATTGCCAACGAAGTTAGAGCGAGGTTACAAAAAGTAATTGAACAACTGTAGCGTCCTGAAAACCGGTGTAAGAAGTGTCAGATTTCAAAGGGAAAGGGTAACGGTTTTGTTTAGCTTCATGAATTATATTAAGGAAATGGAACAACCGCGCCATTCTAAAAAATATACCTGCCCAATGCACCCACAGATAGTGCAGGATAAACCAGGCACCTGCCCCATTTGTGGAATGACATTAGTGTTGTACAAAACGGCCGATAATAAAGTTGTTGATCCCCATCATGAGCATGGAAGTAACCCGGCAAAGGGTCATGCCGGACATAATCATTTCGCTCATGCCGGGATGATTACAGATTTCCGCAAACGGTTTTATGTTGTGCTTATTTTAACTATTCCCATCGTGTTACTGTCCAATATGATCCAGCATTGGCTGGGTGTTCATTGGCAATTCACGGGTTCACCTTATATATTATTAGCCTTGTCTACCATCGTATTTTTTTATGGCGGTTGGCCCTTTTTAAAAGGATTGGTGGATGAAGCCAAAGCAAAGAGCCCTGGGATGATGTTTTTAATTGGCTTTGCCATCACCGTAGCCTATATCTACAGTGTAGCGATTGTTCTTGGTTTACAGGGCATGGATTTCTTTTGGGAACTGGCAACCCTGATCCTGATCATGCTTTTAGGACATTGGATAGAAATGAAGTCTGTGGCAGGGGCTTCAAGAGAACTGGAGTTATTGGTCCAATTGATGCCATCGGACGCCCACATGGTCATGCCCGGCATGGTGCACGATGTAAAAACGGATACACTGAAAGAGAAAGATATCATCCTTGTAAAACCCGGTGAAAAAGTAGCTGCCGATGGAATAATACTGGAAGGTGAAAGTTATTTGAATGAATCGATGCTCACCGGTGAATCAAAACCAGTAAAAAAAGTAAAGGGCGATAAAGTGATCGCGGGCGCCCTGAACGGCAATGGGGCCATTAAAGTTACCGTATCTCATGCGGCAAAAGATTCTTACCTATCCCAGGTGATCAGGCTGGTCGGGGATGCACAAAGATCAAAATCCAAAACACAGTTGCTAGCTGATAAAGCTGCAAAATGGCTAACCATTATTGCATTGCTGGCCGGCATCAGCACATTTTTGTATTGGTATTTCACAGGGCAATCCCTGGCATTCGCTATAGAAAGAATGGTCACCGTCATTGTCATTTGTTGCCCTCATGCTTTAGGGTTGGCCGTTCCCCTCGTAGTGGCGAGATCAACAGCATTATCTGCTAAAAAAGGATTATTGATCAAAAACAGAACCGCCTTTGAAAATGCAAGAAAGATCACCACCCTTGTTTTTGATAAAACAGGTACACTTACGGTAGGGAAATTTGAAGTATCGAAGATCGTTTCCTTTCCTTTTGGTGAGGGGTTAAAGGTGAGCCTGACCGAAAATGAGATCATTCGTTTGGCAGCTGCATTGGAACAAAATTCAGAGCATCCTATTGCAACAGGCATCCTGCAAAAAGCAAAAGACCTGGCACTCGCGGTTCCGGCCACGGAAAACTTTACTGCCATCACGGGTAAAGGGGTTGAAGCCACCGTAGAAAGAAAAAAAATATTGGTGATTAGCCCGGGCTATTTAAAAGAAAATAATATTAAAGTCCCCGATAGCTTTACAGCCAATGATACGGAAACGGTGGTGTTTATCATGATCAATAATGAATTGGCGGGCTACATTGCTTTATCAGATGAAATACGGTCCGAATCAGCCGGAGCGATTAAAACCTTAAAACAAAACAATATCAAATCCATCTTACTCACAGGTGATAATATTAAAGTAGCAAAAGTGGTCAGTGACACATTGGGTATGAATAGTTTTATTGCAGAAGTATTACCCCATCAGAAGCTGGAGAAAATAAAAGAGTTACAAAGTAAGGGAGAATTTGTTGCTATGACAGGCGATGGTGTAAATGATGCCCCGGCTTTGGCTCAGGCTGATGTGGGCATAGCCGTAGGCAGCGGCAGTGATATTGCGGCAGAAACCGCGGGAATTGTTTTGGTCAACAGCAATCCAAAAGATATTGTGAGTCTGATCTTATTTGGCAAAGCCACGTACCGAAAAATGGTTCAAAATTTAGCCTGGGCAACAGGATACAATGTGGTTGCAATACCGTTGGCTGCAGGTATTTTATATAAGCAGGGTATATTATTAAGCCCTGCTTTGGGTGCTGTTTTAATGACAGTAAGCACGATTGTTGTCGCCATAAATGCAAGTATGTTATCAGTAAAAAAGTAATAAGGGTAAAATGAAACAAATAGTCATAGGGGTGATGGGGTTAACGTTGTATTCTCTTGCCTATGCCCAGGATATGAAAGGCATGGATATGACTAAAAAACCAACGATCACTACCCCGCAGCCTGTAACCTATACCTGTATGATGCACCCCCAAATACATGCAACCAAACCTGGTAATTGCCCTATATGCGGTATGAAATTAATTAAGGAAAATTCTAAAAATATTACGCAACATCCTGCCATTAAAAAACCTGATAATAAGCCAATGCCGGTAAAGGATACTTTAATAAAGATTGACAATAAGGGGCGACTAACAGTGCATGATACGTCTCATAAGAGGAATGAAGTGCCCATGCAAAAAACGGATGACAACCCGGAAAAGACTATTGTAATGAAGATCTCACCGGCCATAGTCAGGTATGATCTGTATGTAAATGATACGGTGGTGAATTATACCGGCAAAGCAAGACATGCCATTGCCATCAATGGGTGCATACCTGCCCCCACTTTATATTTTACCGAAGGGGATACGGCAGAGATCTATGTATAATAATATGGATGTGGAAACTTCCATCCATTGGCATGGTATCATTTTACCTAATCAATACGATGGTGTTCCTTACCTGACCACACAACCGATCAAAGCGGGTCAAACTCATTTATTCAGATTTCCCATTGTACAG
>JADGPW010000005.1 GCA_017882265.1 Chitinophagaceae bacterium
GAAAAATAGGCGGGAAGAACGGGACGAGAAGATTACAGAACAGATGAACAAGGAATGCAGAATGAAGAAGGTCAAGACCCCATCTTTCGAAGATTTAAGGAATGATCGGGCTGACTTCTATATTCTTAAATCCTTGTTCGTCTGTTCTACATTCTTCTCCTTCCCGGCAAAACTTCTCTTGGCTGATCTTTAACAATCCTTCCCCCTTAAAAGCCGCTACAGCAACGGGTTTCCGGTATTAACAATCTCTTGATCAGTCCGGCATCCTTCTTGAATATACTCCTGTATTATTCACAATTAAAAACTTTTAAAATGAAAAAAATCTTTACACTACTGTTTGTTGTTGGAATGTTCACCATGGCCCAGGCACAGCCCGGCACCAGGTATAACCAACAAAATGATCAAAGGGGTTTTGGAAACGGAAGGGACATTGTTGTCAACAATCCCTCCTACGATAACGGTGGACGTTATAATAACAGCTCCGCCTTTGACAAAGAAAGGGACATGCAGATCGCCCGTATCAACCAGGAATTTGATTTAAAAATTCAAAAAGTGAAACGCAATTTCTTTATGAGTTGGTATGAGAAGCAACGGCAGATCAGTTTTCTGCAGGAGCAACGCCAGCGGGAAATAAGCATGGTTTATGCAAAAAGCCATGACCGTGACGATCATTATTCTAACAACGGCGGCCGCGATGATCATCCTTTTCGCCATTAAAAAATAAATACTGTACCCACATTAAAAAACCCCGCCAGGCGGGGTTTTTTAATGTGGGCTGTTAAGTTGATTATTTCGCAGGTCGTTTATATTGTTCAAGATGGACAATTTTTCCATCTTTTACCTGGTTAATATCGTGGTAGTAAGCAGAATCCGCCTTCCCTCCTTTATAAGTATCTGTTTCTTTATACCAGGTTACGATGTACCCTTCTTTTTTATCGGTGGCATACATTTTTTGCCAGGCCTGCATATCAATATTTATGGAACTCAGGCTATCGCGGTAAGTACCCCATAATTTCATGATATCAGCATTGGGAAGGTTGTAGTGTTGGCCGTCCGGTCTTTCCCACATCAGTGAATCACCATATTCTTTCGTCACATTGCTCATATTGCCATCCGCCCAGTCTTTGTAACTCATCAATACCAGTTTCAGATCCGCATCGGATACATCGTTGGTAAAACTACTGGAAAAAGAGGCTGTGTAAGGCAGGTCCACGGAGCTCTTTGTGGAATTGTCTGTTGTTGTTGTAGTAGTCGTGCCGGCAGCTTTATCTTTATTGCTGTCACAGGACGTTAAAAATGCCGCGAGGCTGATAAACAAAAGGAATTTTCTCATACAAGATGATTTTTTAATTAAAAAATAAATGAGGGTGATCAAGGGGCAGCATTAATGCAGTTATGAATTAAGGGCGGGATTGAAAAAGGAAGGTAGACAATGAACAGATAGGATGAAAAATTAGTTTTTATTGGTAGTGACTCAGTTTGAAAAGATATTCCCTGCGTACTCTGCGATCTCTGTGTGCAAACTTACCCCCTTTTTTATAATTGCTGGTTGTCCGTGAATTCGGTAAATTACAGAAAGGTCTTTTCAACCCCGGCCTGCCTGTCGGCAGACAGGCTTCTTATGAAGCATTTCTTATTATATTGTTTCTTTCTCTTTTTACTCCCGGCTTCAGTTGTTGCTCAAACAGTCGTTTCGATGAAGATTGATGGCACTATCAATCCTGTAACAGCCGGTTTTATTCATGACGGCATTGAGAAAGCTAAAAAAGAAAAAGCGGAGTGCCTTATTATTCATCTTAATACACCCGGCGGTTTACTAAAATCCACCCGGATCATCGTTAGCGATATCCTCGAATCCCCGGTGCCGGTAATCGTGTATGTATCTCCCGCCGGGGCACAGTCCGGCTCTGCCGGAGTTTTTATAACATTAGCTGCCCATATTGCCGCCATGACGCCGGGAACAAATATCGGTGCGGCACACCCTGTCACCTTGCAGGCGCCGATGGACAGCATAATGAGCGGGAAAGTAACCAATGATGCGGCGGCCTTTATCCGTTCTATCGCTGAAAAACGAAACCGCAATATTGAATGGGCTGAAAATGCAGTGCGCAAAAGTTTTTCTTATTCAGAAACGGAGGCTTTGAAAGATTCGGCTGTTGATCTTATAGCCAGGAATGAGCAGGACCTGCTGAACCAGGTGGACGGAAAAATCATTGAGCTGAGTAACGGCACAAAAACACTGCATACAAAAAATGCGACGATCGAATTATACAAAATGACTGTATTCCAGCGATTCCTGGATATTATCAGCGATCCGAGTATCGCCTACATCCTGATGCTGCTTGGAATGTTTGGTATCCTGTTCGAGTTTTTAAATCCCGGGGCCATCCTTCCCGGTATAGTGGGTGTGATCAGTCTCATTCTTGCTTATTATTCAATGCATACGTTACCGGTCAACTTTGCAGGATTGGCCCTTATCATTTTTGCAATTATCCTTTTTTTGCTGGAAATAAAAATTGTGAGTCATGGTGTGCTGGCGATCGGGGGAGCTGTCTCTTTATTATTGGGTTCGATGATGCTGATAAAACCCGGCTCAGCATTGGAAATGGCGAAAATTTCACGTACAGTCATTATTTCGGCAACGGCTGTTTCTGCACTATTCTTTTTATTCATCATCGGTTTGGGAATAAAAGCACAACGCAGGAAAGTGGTAACCGGCCTGGAAGCATTGATAGGAGGAACCGGCGAAGTGATGGACATGCTTGCACCAACCGGTACCGTAAAAGTGCAGGGTGAAATATGGAATGCAGAATCCATTGCAGGAAATATCAGTAAAGGAGAAAAAGTAAGGATAACGGAAATGAAGAACCTGAAATTATATGTAGAACCGATTCATAATATTTAAAAAAAACAATCATGCAACAATTTCCGACAATGATGGTGGTCATTATTTTTTTTGTGGTGCTCCTCCTGGCCAGCTCCATACGTATCTTAAGAGAATACGAACGTGGTGTTATTTTCAGGCTGGGCCGTTTGATAGGTCATGACGGTGTAAAGGGCCCGGGTCTTATCCTTCTTATTCCTTTTATTGACAGGATGGTGAAAGTGAGTTTACGGACAGTAGTACTGGATGTACCGCCGCAGGATGTGATCACACAGGACAATGTTTCTATAAAAGTAAATGCCGTGGTTTATTTCCGGGTGATGGAACCCCAAAAAGCGATCGTGCAGGTAGAGAATTTCCTGGCAGCCACTTCACAGATCTCGCAAACCACCCTGCGCAGCGTACTCGGACAATCTGAACTGGACGATCTTCTTTCGCAAAGGGATAAGATCAATCACAAGTTGCAACAGATCATTGATACCAATACAGAGCCCTGGGGCATAAAAGTTACCAATGTGGAAGTAAAACAAATAGACCTGCCCCAGGAAATGCAACGTGCCATGGCCAAGCAGGCCGAAGCAGAACGGGAACGCCGGTCAAAGGTTATTGCTGCGGAAGGTGAATTCCAGGCCTCACAGCGTTTAGCCGATGCTGCTGAGATCCTGGATGAACATTCAAGTGCATTGACCTTGCGTTACCTGCAAACCTTGCGGGAGATCGCCACGGAAAAAAACTCAACCACAATATTCCCGGTTCCCATAGATCTGCTAAAACCTTTCCTGAACAAAAAAGAGAATAAATCAGAATCATAAATAGATTTTCTTTCCTGTCAACTTATTATAAGAATTGAAGGGTTCATCTGTTCCCTGCCCGTCCGGTCAGGCGGGGACATTCTATTGCTTTTTCTGCACCGGCATATTATCGTCGAAATAATGGCTGACCTTTTTATTCCAGTTACCCAACATATCTGCCCGCTCCTTATTCAATTGCTCGTTCAGGGTATTAAAATCTTTGGAGGCCGCGTTCATATCGGTAGCGGCTGCATTATACTGGTCAATATCCTTCTGCGTCCTGTCCGAAGTTCTTTTGCTGTCAATCACTTTTTTTATTTTGTCAAAGGCATCCTGCTTGAGAAAGAAATCCGAAAAGGCGGATGACCGTTCCGCTTCCGACTTGTAAAACAGAAGGGCTTGCCGGCAGGCATCGATCAGTACCGGGTCATTATTATACCCTTTGAATGTTTTTAATTTTTCTATCCCGTCGGTAGCAAACTTTTTCATAGAACTGATATCCTGCTCGAGAGCCACGATATTCTTTTTGCCCAGGGCATCAATAAAATAAGCCTCCTGTTTATAGGGTTTGAAAAAAACCAGATAGACCTCGTTGTAGTGCTTGTTCACATGGCCCGCGATCTTGCTTTTTGTTCCGATATCCGATTCGCTGTGGATCAGGGTAACATTGTATTTAGCGGCAAACTTGTTGGTCATGTCCACCTGTTTCAACCGAGCCTCTTCCAGTTTCTCATCTGCTTTTTGCTGTGCCAGCATATAGGCTTCCATCGCATCATAACTCTGCTCGGCTATATCTTCCATGTTGACGATCTTACTGTAATCCTCGTTAAAAACACTATTGAGTATTTTAAGATAGGTCACGGTAGTATCCCGATAACTCTTATCCCCCTTCCAGGGAGGCATGGCAAGAATAGAAGATTTTGTATAGAAGATCGCATTCACTACTTCATCCCTTCTTTTTTCCACTTTGCGATGGCTTTTATTATGAGCCACCGCGCTTAAATAACTGAGGTAGATGGCAGTCAGGTCCTCGTTGGCCTTTCCGATATAACTAATGTATTGCCCCGCATCTTCAAAAACCTGGCCCTGAACCCCGGCTCCCTGTAAACATATTACAAGGATGAACAGCCAGGACAGCATTGATGATCTTTTCATATGCATCTTTTTAGTTTGCTTTATTGTTTTTGTATCCGGATAAGATCGGCCATGATCCGGAATGCCTCCTGCACATACATATCCGTTTGTATGCTTTGGAGAGCGGCTTTATTCAGATCACTTGCATAGCTGTTGTTCTGCAGGCGTTCCGTTTCCAGCTTATAATTACCAGCCGTAAAAATTTTGTTTTCCGTTTCACCGGTCTCATCCATATTTTTCATCAGTGCTTCCTCGTCTTTCATCCATTTTTCAAACAACTCGGTCTTCAACGGTATTCCCGATTGTTTGTTATTTAGTTCTTCCATCCGGATGCTTATACTTTGCACCAGTTTTTGAAAAGAGGGATCATTATTTACTCTTTGGTTGCTGCTCAGTGCGAGCGATGCAATGGGCAGGGCCGGTAGCGATTGATAATAATTGTTCTTTTTCATAGTATCGGCCGGTAATGCGCCGGGAGAGAATTTTTCCCGGTATTCCAACCCGTCAAAAGCATCGGGCAAGGCGATATCCGGGATAACGCCATTCCGTTGAGCAGTTAGGCCACTGACACGATATAATTTCCCGTTAGTAATCTTGACAAATCCGTTGGGTGATTTTTTGGTTGAAACCGTATTGCTGTCCATCGGGAAGATCTGCTGCATGGTAGCTTTGCCATAGGTAGGACTACCCACGATCACCGCCCTGTTGTAATCCTGCAGCGCTGCCGCCATCATTTCAGAAGCAGAGGCGCTCTGGTTGTTCACCATGACGAGCAGGGGTCCATCATAAATGGTTCCCCTGTTCGGGTCTTTGACATAGACCATTTTACCATCCTTTCCGCGGATACCTACCAGGGGACCTTCATCAATAAAAATTCCACACAACTGTAAAGCTTCGTATAAAGAACCACCCCCATTGTACCTGAGATCCAGTATCAGCCCATCCAGGTTTTCTTTCTTCATTTTAATGATCTCTTTGGCAAGGTCATTGGCACAACCACTGCCTTTTTCATCTTCCCAGGTGGTATAAAAATCGGGAAGTGAGATATAGCCTATTTTCTTGTCACCGGACAAAAGATATCCCTTCACCACATTCTCTTCCGTCTCGATCTTTTCCTTATGGAGAGAAATACTGTGGACGGTACCATCTGTTTTCTTTAATTTAACGGTCAGCTCATCATGGTTGGTTTGTTTCATATACTCACCTGCTTCTTCTACGGTCATCGCCGATACATCCACCGGCGCCGAGCCTTTCCATTGTAATTGAACCACCTGGTCATCCTTATGTATCTCGCCGGTTTTCCAGGCGGGTCCGCCGGGGATCAGCCCGGCCACCGTAATACTGCCTACTTTGTTCTCTTCTATTTCAAATCCAAAAGACAGCCCTTCGGTGCTAAGAGAGGCTTGGAACTCTTCCTTTTTGGTGGGCGAAAAATAATCCGTATGCGGGTCAAAGGAGTTCGCGATGGCATTAAAGTAAATTCCTTTAAGGTCTGTTTCAAATGAAGCCGGGTCAAGAAGCGCTTCAAACATGCTGCCCTGTGTCTTCCTGATCCTTTCCCGGAGGGATGATTCATTTTTTACCAGTACCGCTTTCAGCGATGGTTTTGAACTATCAGCAGCCGCCATGCTATAGGCCTGGTTCAGGAGCACGTATTTAAACCATTTAACCCACCTGTTTTTCTGCTCGGATACAGAACCTGGAAAGGATATGTTTTTTTCTTTTGAAAAACTGATCTTATCGTCTGTTGTATAATCAAGGGGTTTTTGGAAGATGGCGGTCACCAGGGTGTCCACTCGTTTCAGCGCCTGCCTGTATACCTCAGTGGCCCGGTCTAAAAAGCTCCAGGTCGAACCATTCAGTTCATCATCCAGTGAATACCGGTAGCCGGACAATACTTTAAAATCAACCATAGTAAATACGTTCTGTTGCGGATCGAGTTCATTTATGAACTTTAAAAAGATCACCGAGGAAAGACTATCGTCAACGGGCCTTGGATTGTAATGATTCCGTTGTATCTGCCTGATTAATATGATCGCCTGTTGCTGCGCACCCGGTAGCTGTGACATCAACAAAGAAGGAATGAATAAAAATATTCCGTAAACCAGTAGTTTGCAGAATGATTTCACTGAGTTGTTTTGGCGTGTGTAGCTAATATAAGAAAGATAATAGATAAAAGATAATAGTTTCTTTAATCGGGATTATCCTTACCTGTTGTATACATGTTCTTTTGCATACTCATTAATTACGATCATGAAAGAACTAATTAATTTGAGGGCCTGTCTATTATTTATTCACTTTCTACTATTATTCTTCCCCTTTTCTTTTAAATCCAATCTTGTGGCGCGGTGGCTGAGGCGGGTCGAGTAATTTTTTGAGGTATTCAAAAATGATAGTAATGTCAGTATCGTGCCCTGATAGTTTCTTTTCCATTTTCTCTAAATGGAGTAATATATCTTTATGGGTTAGCAGCATTTCCCTCATTTTGGAAAATACTTCTTATGATCTGGATATTTACCAGGATAGCGGTTCTGCTGTTTAGAACAGAGGAAAGCATCGCAACACCTTGTTCGGTGAATGCCATTGGCAGGTATTTTGGGTGTTGCCCCCGACCAGTCTTTAAGGACGCAAATTGCGTCCTTAAAGAAATAAATTCTGCTTCTGTAAGTTCAAACCTGCCTCTGCCGGCAGGCAGGCATAAAATCCCCCGGGAATCGTTCAATATTTCTACGGACCACTTCTTTTAATCGCTTGGTTTCAACATTGTATAATTCGGCGAGATCATTATCCAGCATCACTTTCTGACTCCGAATCAAGTAGATCTTATTCATCACAAGCTCGTCACGTATGGTTATTGTTTTACTTGTTTTTGCCATCGCTGAACTGTTATATGTATTCAAAAATTAGTGCGATATCCTCATCATGGCGGGCGAGTTTCTTTTCCATTTTCTCTAATTGAATGAATATGTCTTTAGATGGGGGCGACAAATTCCGCATCCGGGTAAATAGCAGGATGATCTGAATGTTTACCCATATGGTTTTTTTGTTGTTTAATAAACCCGAGAGAACCCCTATTCCCTGTTCTGTAAATGCCAATGGAAGTTTTCGATAGCCTTCCCAATTTGATGACGCAAATTGCGGCATCAAAATTTCATACTCTTCTTGGTTCAACCGGAACATGAAATCTTCGGAAAACCTATAGGTGTTTTTTGTTACCAGTTTAATTAATCGTTTTCTTTTTAGCTGGTATAATTCCGCCAGGTCATGGTCGAGTATTACTTTCTGTCCCCGGATAATACAGATCTTATTCATCACTAACTCATCAGGTATGGTCATCAATTTATTTGCTTTTGGCATCGTTGAAATAGTTAACCGTTATTATTCCTCCCCTTTTCTTTTAAACCCTATCTTTTGTCGTGGTGGAATAGATGGGTTCAACAGTTTTTTGAGGTATTGAAAAATGAGAACGATGTCTGCATCATGCCTGGTAAGTTTCCCTTCGATCTTGTCTACATGTAATAAAATGTCTTTGTGAGTAAGTAATAGTTCCCGCATTTTCGTAAACACACGTATGATCTGAATATTGACGCGGATAGCGGTTTCACTGTTTAATACGCTTGAAAGCATGGCAACGCCATGTTCGGTGAAAGCCATGGGCAAATATCTTGTACCTCCTCTTCCTGGCTTTGAGGTCACAATTTGTGACCTCAAACGTTCAAGTTCTTCAGTGGTCATCTCAAACATAAAATCGTCGGGGAAACGCCCAACATTTCTTCTCACCGCTTGATTAAGCACTTTTGTAGCTACTCCGTAAAGCGCTGCTAAATCCCTGTCCAGCATCACTTTCTTTCCACGTATGAGGTATATCTTGTTCATCACGAGTTCGACTGGTATCATAACAATTCTGTTTGCTTTTGCCACAATCAGATAATTATTCTGAGGCCCGGATTGACGGCTCAGTTCAATTGGAGGATGGAAATGGTGACCCCCCTTTCTGCTAATAAATTTATGCATAGAGTAAGTTGGGACAATTGTTTTTTCATCAGAAAAAAAGGGGATTTTCCGGTAATATTAACCGGGTAAATTATTGAGGCCGCAATATGCGGCCTCAATGATTTATTTACTTAATACTGAAATATCGTCAATAATAGCTGTAGAAGTTATTTAAACTAAGATGCCCCCCTTTCCGCCAAACCCTCCCTTATTACCCATAATACCCAAAGGGTAATCAGGCGGTAATAGATAAGTGATTTAGTACCGCTGCTGGTTGATCCAATAACTCAAAATCAGGCTTTGCCAAACTGTTCTCAGGTATGAAGAATCATCCAGGTCATAGAAGTCAAATAGATCATCTCCTCTGGCAGGAAAAAAAATGAATTCGCCCTGATTATTGTTTTGACTAATTTGACTTCTATGACCTATTTGACTCTATTGGCTCTTATGACTTCTATTCCCCAATTGACCTCATTTATGTTAACTTTATTAGTTAAGAACAAATTGACTTGATACACTTTATCCTTAACGAAGAAGAGATCAGTACCAGTATACCGCCGGGGATGGTGTTATTGGATTTTATCCGATATCACCGGCACCTGTTGGGCACTAAGATCGGCTGCCGGGAAGGAGACTGCGGTGCCTGTACCGTTCTGGTAGGGAAACTACTCGATGGTGAATTGCATTATGAATCCATGACCTGCTGCCTGATGCCAATTGGAAATGCACAGGGAAAACATATTGTTACGATCGAAGGGATCAATCCCGCACCCGGTGTGGTCAATGGATTAAATCCGGTTCAGCAGGCCGTGGTCAATGCAGGCGCCACACAATGCGGATTTTGCACACCAGGGTTTGTGATGTCGCTGGCAGGTTTTTGTCTGAGTAATAAAGAAGCGACCAAAGAAAATGCGATCGCCGCAGTGGATGGAAATATCTGCCGGTGCACAGGTTATAAATCCATCGAAAGGGCTGCAGAAAAAATAGCGGAATTGATGAAGACCCGCAAGGATGAGGCCCCGGTGAAATTTGTAAGTGAACAAAATATCCTTCCAGCTTATTTTTCATCTGTAAAAAGCAAATTGCTTTCTTTAACGAATGACCAATTCCTAACCTCACTTGCCGGGAGGCCTGTTCCTGATTCCCATCCCGATAGTTATCGGGACCCAATTGTTGTCGGCGGCGGTACTGACCTCTATGTACAAAAACACGATGATATGACCCATGCGGATACCCGGTTTTTGTTTGATGATCCGGCACTAAAGGGTATCACAAAAGAAGGAAACAAATGTGTTATGGGCCCTTCGGTTACTGTCACTGATCTGAAAAATTCAGCCATCATCAATGAGGCTTTCCCTGAGTTTCAACAATATGCCAAACTGGTTTCTTCCACACCGATCCGGAATATGGCGACGATAGCGGGTAATTTCATAAACGCTTCTCCTATTGGCGATTTTACTGTTTTCTTTTTAGCACTAAATGCACAACTGGTCCTGAGTGATGGAAAATCAAAAAGAGAATTGCCCTTACGGAAATTATATAAAGGATATAAACAACTGGATAAAAGACCGGGAGAATATATAGAACGGGTATGGTTTGAATTACCCGGGAAAAACACCTTCTTTCATTTTGAAAAAGTAAGTAAGCGTACTCACCTGGATATAGCGAGTGTAAATTCGGCGATCAGCCTCAGCATGAATGGCGATGTGATCGCTCATGCCGGTATTTCAGCGGGTGGCGTTGGACCGATCCCCCTGTATTTACAAAAGACCTCTGCATTCCTGAGGCGAAGAACGATCAGTGAAGAAATAATTAAAGATGCCATTGAAATGGCGCAAACAGAGATTTCGCCGATCAGTGATGCAAGGGGATCCAAAGAATACAAACGATTATTACTTGGACAATTGATCAAAGCACATTTTATTCATCTGAACCACCCCGGCGGAGAATGAACGAAAGATTCTTATAAGTTGAAAAATAAAACAACCATAGGTAAAAATAAACTCTCCCTGCAAACTGGCGGGGTGGAGGGTAATATGGATGCATACACACATGTCAGAGGTGAATCGGTTTACCTGGATGATATCCCGATTGTAAATGGAACTTTATACGCTGCCGCATTTGATTCTCCTGTTGCGCATGGAAAGATCAAATACCTCGATACAGCTGAAGCAGAAAAAATGGAAGGCGTCATCCGCATCTTTACAGCAAAAGATATTCCGGGTGAAAACCAGATAGGCGGCATCATCCCTGATGAAGAGTTGCTGGCTGGTACTCATGTTCATTTTTGTGGGATGCCGGTTGCGCTCGTTATAGCCGTATCAGAAGAAAAAGCAAGGGCCGCCCTGAAGAAAATAGAGATCAATATTGAGCCGCTGCCTATTATTACTGATCCAAGAGAAGCAAAAGAAAAAGGTGAATTGATCATTAAACCCAGAACCTTCCTGCTCGGTGATTTAGATACCGCATGGCAACAATGCGAACATATTTTTGAAGGGGTAGCATCTTCCGGGGGGCAGGAGCACCTGTACATCGAAACGCAGGGCGCCTATGCCATACCACAGGAGAATGGAACGATCCGGATCTATTCTTCCACACAGGGGCCAACTGCTGTACAAAGAACCACAGCCCGGGTGCTGAATATCCCCATGAATAAAGTAGAGGTTGATACAACCCGCCTGGGTGGAGGGTTTGGTGGCAAGGAAGACCAGGCTACCTGTTGGGCCGTACTATGTGCCCTGGCAACCTATCATTTAAAGAAACCGGTGAAATATTCATTGCACCGTATGGAAGATATGCGGATGACGGGTAAACGTCATCCTTATACATCTGATTTCAGGATCGGGTTAAATAAAGAGTTAAAGATCATCGCTTACGAAGCCACGTTTTACCAGGATGCCGGTGCTGCCGCCGATCTTTCTCCGGCGGTGATGGAAAGAACATTGTTTCATTGCACCAATTCCTATTATGTTCCGAATGTAAAAGCAACGGCTTATAGTTGTCGCACTAATGTTCCCCCTAATACAGCATTCCGTGGTTTTGGCGGACCGCAGGGAATGTTTGTGATAGAAGCGGCTATCGCGAAAGCCGCTGAGGCGCTGGGTATACCTGCCTCCGATATACAACAAAGAAACCTGCTGCAAACCGGTGATGAATTTCCTTATGGTCAAAAAGCAGAAAGCGAAGCGAATGAATGCTGGAGCAAGGCGAATCAACTTTACAGGATAAAGGAACTTCAAAAAGAAGTAGAAGCTTTTAACGCCAAAAATAAATGGCATAAAAAAGGAATAGCATTGATGCCGGTCTGTTTTGGTATTTCCTTTACCAAGACATTAATGAACCAGGCCCGATCGCTCGTACATGTTTACACCGATGGCAGTGTAGGCATCAGCACCGGCGCGGTGGAGATGGGACAAGGCGTGAATACCAAGATTGTACAGGTGGCGGCAAAAATTTTCTCGATTGATCCGGCAAAGGTGAAAATCAATACCACCAATACCTACCGAATAGCGAATACTTCTCCCACTGCAGCCAGCGCCGCAGCTGATCTGAATGGGAAAGCCACTGAAATCGCCTGCCAGGCGATCCTGAATCGCCTGAAACAGGTTGCTTCCGACGAATTATCCGCAGGATCCGGTGGAAAGCTTCCGGTGGAGACTATTGAAATAAAAAATGAATTGGTTTATGAGAATGGGCATGTAACTGGTCTGCACTGGAAAAAACTGGTGATGGAAACCTATACCCGCCGTATTAGCCTGTCGGAACATGCACATTATACGCCGCCGGGAATTCATTTTGATGCTGGCAAAGAGAAAGGTCATCCTTTTGCTTATCACGTCTATGGCACTTCCATAATAACGGTGACCATTGATTGCCTCCGGGGAATCTATGAAATTGATTCGGTAAAAGTGGTACATGATTTTGGCAACAGCATGAACCCAATGATTGACCTGGGACAGTGTGAAGGCGGTATCGTACAAGGTATTGGCTGGATGACAATGGAAGAGCTGATCTATGATCAGGAAGGAAAATTAAAGACCAATGCGCTTTCAACTTATAAGGTACCGGATATCTATTCTGTTCCGAAAGAGATCAGCGTTCATTTCCTTGATACTAAAAAAAGCAACCTGGCCATCTTTAACAGTAAGGCTGTTGGAGAGCCCCCGCTTATGTATGGGATCGGCGCTTATTTTGCCTTACGTAATGCGGTGAAAGCGTTCAATCCCGAAGCCAGTATTCCGCTGGATGCCCCCATGACTCCGGAGAAGGTGTTGATGAGCTTATATCCCGTATCTGTTCCAGCAAATTTGTAGTCGGCTAAACCATTCTTCCGGGCAAGGTAATAACAGGTATTAAAATGCATCGGTCTTCTTATTATTTCCGTCTGCAAACAGAGCCATAATTCCCCGGCCATGTGTCTACTTTGACATAAAAATTTTATCTTTCAATTGATTCTATTAAAGATAATTTATATCAGGTAACAGGGATCTCTATTTATACTTCTTTGTTTTTTTATGAAAAATAAAATCGCCACCTGGCAACTTGTCTTTTCCAGCCTGCAGCAAAAAATCCCTGTTATGCTGCTCTATGTGCTTGAAAGTTCCGGTAGCAGCCCGGGACGCCAGGGTTTTTTTATGGCGGTTAATGCAAACGGCGAAATGGAAGGTTCTGTTGGCGGTGGTATTATGGAACATAAGTTTGTGGAAATGGCAAAGGAGAGGTTGGGTCAGCCGGCTCCCGGTAGCAATCCGGACGGCAGTCAGCAGTCAGGTGAGCCAAGGATCAGGAAACAATTTCATGATAAATCGGTCCCCACAAATCAAAGCGGTATGATCTGTTCGGGGGAACAAACCATATTATTATATCCTGTGCGTGAAAAAGAAGCGAATGTTATCCGGGATATTATTCATTCCCTTGAACAAAACAAAAATGGGACTCTTTTCTTTTTACCCGAAGCCATCCGATTTTCAGAGGCTATTCCTACGACCAATTTTCATTTTGAAATGAGATCGGAGGATGATTGGGAATACGAAGAGAAAACAGGTTATAAGAACCAGTTGTTCATAATCGGTGGCGGTCATTGTGCATTGGCTTTTTCCAAACTGATGAATTCCCTGGATTTTTATATTCGGGTCTATGATGAACGCCCTGATCTGAAAACACTTCTTCAAAATGAATGGGCGCATGAAAAAACTATTGTAAATGATTATGCCGGGTTGAATGATCTTATTCCTGCCGGTGATGATCATTATGTGGTGATCATGACGCCTGGTTACCGCACAGATGATATCGCCTTGCGGTCTTTACTAAATAAAGAATTCAGGTATCTCGGAATGCTGGGAAGTAAAACGAAGATCGATAAATTATTTGCTGATTATTCCCGCGAAGGTATCAGCGATAAATGGCTCCGGGGTATCCATACTCCTATAGGCCTTTCCATTAAAAGCCAAACCCCCGAAGAGATCGCTGTGAGTATTGCCGCGGAGATCATCCGTGTAAAAAACGAGCCCCTGTAAAATGCAATCATTATTTTTATTGATTGTACGAACGGCTTGCCAGCACCACCTCTATTCAGTACCTTGAACTTCCTAAACCCACTATCATGATCTTTGTTTATGTATTTGTTGGTCTGATCCTTACGCTGCTTATTATTGCGGCGTTGTTACCCAAATTGTTTAATGTGGAGAAAACGATCATCATCGGGAAACCGGCAAAGGATGTCATGAACCGGGTAGCCGATCTGAATTATTACAGCCAATGGAATCCCTGGCAACAAACTGATCCCACGGTAAAAAACACTATAACCGGCACGCCCAAAACTTCCGGTCATCGATATGCCTGGGTAGGTAAAAAAGTAGGGGTGGGTCAGTTAACGTTCCTCAGCATGGATGATAGACATATTCATTTCGATCTTGAGTTTTTTAAACCCTTTAAATCTAAAGCCAAAGACAACTGGTTGTTTGAGCCCTGGGGTGATGGAAATGAAACTAAAGTTACCTGGCAGAACAGCGGCCAGTTGCCATGGCCTATAGCCAGCCTGATGGGACCGATGATAACAAAGAATCTGAATCACCAGTTTGAACAAGGGCTCAATAACCTGAAGAAAATGTGCGAGGGGGGGGTAAAAAGAATGTAGATCAGATGAACCCCTTCGGGGCAGGCAGAATTCAGAATGAAGAAGCCGTAACTTTTCTATTGATCGCAATTTTTCATTGTTTTCGTGCAGTACTTCGTTTGTTTTACATTCTGCCTGCCCCGAAGGGGTTCATCTGTCCGGAATTCATAGATGCCTTGGTACTTCCACCGTTTTTTCATTCACTACATTTCCTGTATTTAATGTCCCGGCCGGCTCAAACAACATGATCTCGACTTCTTCTCTGGCAACAGGCCGGTGTTCTACACCACGGGACACAACCAGGAATTCCCCGGCATTTACGGTGATGGTTTTATCCCGGAGTTGAATATCAAGACTCCCTTTCACCACATAAAACAACTCATCTTCGTTCTCATGGTAATGCCAGACGAATTCTCCGAGGGCCTTGACCAGTTTCACCTGTTGTCCGTTGAGCTCTCCTACGATCCGGGGGTTGAAATGATCAGTAAATGCAGAAAGTTTTTGGGCAAGATTTACTTTTTCCATGTATCAAAATTAACCAATGGCCCGGCATTCAACAACCAAAACTGTCTGCGAACTTAGTGAACCCACAGTAAGTATTGTTATTTTTGAAAAAATCATCCTTTGTCTTTACACGAAATATACCAACAGTTCATTAACGATATTCAGCATACCACCTGGTGGGAATATATTGCTGTGGTGGCGGGCATCGCCAGTGTATGGTTCTCCCGTGCCGAAAATATTCTTGTATACCCGGTCGGGTTGATCAATACCATTATTTACGTCTATATCAGTATTAAAGGAAGCTTATTAGGAGAAGCCAGTGTAAACTTTTATTATACCGTAATGAGTATTGTTGGCTGGTATATGTGGCTTAAAACAGACACAAAGCATGAAATTGTTTTGCATATTACTACTTCCAATAAGAAAGAATGGCTTCTGCAATTTGTATTCTTCCTCTTTTTTTACATCAGTATTTTTCTGGCACTTACTTATTTTAAGAATGCCTTTTTTGGAGGCGTGATCCCCTGGGCGGATGCCTTTGCCTCCGCTACAGCCTTTACAGGCATGTGGCTGATGACAAAGAAAAAAGTGGAAAGCTGGTACTGGTGGATCGCAACGAATATTGCCTCGATCCCTTTATACTTTGTAAAGCATTATGTTTTTACAAGCGTATATTATGTTGTATTGCTGGTCATGGCGGTATTTGGTTTACTGGAATGGGCGAAGAAAACCAGAAAGAGCACTGATGGCACGAATATAAATGAGTAACACAGACTAGTTAAACAAACTATAGGGTAATCGGATAAGAAATCCGTGTTAATCCCTTTTGGGATCCGTGCCATCCGTGCTCAAAAAAGCGACGACCAATAAATAGCCGCCGCTTCCCATTAAACAAACCATCACTCTTAGTTCACTTTTATCTCCTGTTTACTTGCCTCTTTTCCTGCCATAACCGGAAGACTGACCTGCAACACACCATCTACATACTTGGCTGTAATGTGGCCGGTATCGATGCTGTCGTCCAGGGTAAAGGTTCTTACAAAACCTCCGCGACTGTATTCTCTCATTATCCAGTCGGGTCTCGGAAATCCTTCCGGTGGTGTATAAGTAATGCTGAGTTCATTCCCTTTTACACCAAGGCTGAAGTTTTCTTTGATCCGGCCCGGGGCAAATACCAGCATTTCAAAATGGGTATCTGTCTTGTAAATGTTTACGGCAGCTCTTTGCATTGAACGGATGAACAGGTGCCGGTTCCTGCTTCCGGAATAATTGCCTTTTGCGGCGCATGACTGATTGTAGTTCATGTTATTGATTTTTAAGTGAAAAAATTAGTTACAATAGCAATAACAACCCGGGAATAAAAATGTTTAAGGGGGTTTACACCTAAGGGGGCAACACAGTAAATTGCAGTTCATGCTGAAAAAGATTGTCGTTATAGGTCCCGAAAGCACCGGCAAGAGTACCTTGTGCCAACAATTGGCTCAACATTATGGTACGGTGTGGTGTCCGGAATACGCAAGAGAATACCTGCTAACCCATGGTAAAAAATATGATTATGATGATTTGCTCATTATTGCGAAAGGGCAAATTGCCCTGGAAGATGAGTATGCCCGAAAGTCCGGAAGTCCGGAAGTCAGAAAGATTTCTCCTGAATATAGAACCAGTTCCTCCGGACTTTCGGACTTCCGGACTTCCCGACTTCTCTTCATCGACACCGATATGTACGTTATGAAAGTTTGGTGTGAGTTTGTATTTGACAAATGTCCCCGATATATCCTTGACCAGGTTGTGAAAAGAAAATATGATCTCTATTTACTTTGCAATATTGATCTTCCCTGGATAAAAGATGAATTGCGGGAATACCCTGACCTGGAAAGCCGGAAAAAACTTTACCAGATCTATAAAGATATCATGATCAACCAGGCGACTCCCTGGGTGGAGATCAATGGGACCAATGAAGAAAGATTACAAAAAGCCATTGCTGCGGTTGACCCTTTATTGAAATAATTTGTAATTTTTTTCGACATGCTATGAGGGGCTTCACTAAAAATCACTGTTTCATTTTTTATTCCTGCTGGCTCATTCTCGGACTGATCCAGGCCCGTTTCACCGAGCTGCAGGATGATGAGGCTTATTATTGGGTATATAGCCGTTTCCTTGACTGGGGCTACTTCGATCATCCGCCCATGATCGCGGTATTAATAAAAATGGGCTATGCTATTTTTCCAAATGAATTAGGGGTTCGGCTTTTTCCGTTGTTGCTGAATATTCTTTCTCTTGTCCTCATTGAAAAATTAATTGAAAAAAAGAAACCGCTTCTTTTTTATGCTATCGTTTTATCAATGGCCGTTATCCAGCTGACCGGATTTATAGCCGTGCCGGACATCCCGCTTATCTTTTTTACCGCTCTTTTCTTTTGGCGCTATAAAAAATTCATCGCTGATCTTTCGCTGGTCAATACTTTATGGCTCGGGGTTTCCATTGCTTTGCTTTTCTATAGTAAGTACCATGCCATCCTGATCGTTTTATTTACGCTCTTGTCAAATGTCAGATTGCTTAACAAATACCAGACCTGGCTGGCTGGATTCATTGCACTATTTCTATTTGCACCGCATCTTTGGTGGCAATACCAGCATGACTGGGTAAGCATCCGTTATCATTTGTTTGAAAGCAATATAAATGCCTACCAGCCTTCTTTTACCCTCTCGTATTTCATCGGTCAGGTATTGCTGCCCGGGCCCATTGCCGGGTTCATTTTATTACCCGTTGCATTTTTGTACAGGCCTGCCAATAAAACAGAAAAGGCATTGCGATATACGATGATCGGCCTGTATGCCTTTTTTTTACTTAGCTCTTTCCGGGGAAAAGTAGAAGGGAACTGGACTTCACCTGTCCTGGTTTCATTGATCGTTCTTGCTCACCAGTACTTAAATGCTGGAAGAACCCGGATGGCAAAATGGGGGCAAACGCTGCTTTATAAATTATTGCCGGTGACTCTTTTGCTGGTTCTCCTGGCAAGAATCATTATGATCGTTGACCTGCTGCCCATTAAGGAAATCCAATCCCGTTACCATGCCTGGAAAACCTGGCCAAAAGAAATGAACAAAAGAACAAAAGGCCTGCCTGTCGTTTTTAGTAACTCTTACCAGCGTGCTTCTAAATATTGGTTTTATTCGGGGCAAATAACTTATTCTCAAAACTGGTACCGGGAAAGAAGAAACAATTATAATTTCTGGCCAATTGAAGATTCGTTGCTGGGAAAACCGGTTTATTTTATGGATAAATACATGTTATACCGATTTCCCGATTCCCTGAATACTCCGATTGGGTGGATAGGCTATAAATATGATTCCTCATTCGCCTCTTTTGCCAAAGTATTGATAGAGCCTTTGGTGCTGGAATATAAAGTAAAGCAAAAAGATTCGCTTGTTGTTCAGGCTATTGCAATCATGTCACCGGTATATGCTACTTATATCTCAAATCACACTGGACTCCGGTCAACCATTGTTCTTGGTATTTTCAACACAAAAGGATGGATAAAAGATTTTGCAACCCCTTTAACCCTTCAGCAAATAACCCGGGACAGGTTTAGTATTATCCTATACCCGGGACTTCCCAAAGGGAAATACTACCTGCTCTTTTCTATCCGAACCGGAGAGGGTAATGCAACACACAATAGCCGTAAAATAAGTGTCGTAATAGAATAATCTTATCAGGGTACTGTGGTCTCAATGACCCGTTGAATATCCGGGTCGGATTGCAGGTTATTCATCTGCTGCAACACCCACTGAGATTTTGATGCTATATAGGCCGAAAGAGGTTTTACTTTATAACGTTTTGGATTGGGCAAACAGGCCGCGATCATAGCCGCTTCCTGGCGGGTGAGTGACTTTGCCGGCTTATTAAAGTATTCATGGGCAGCCATTTCAATCCCAAAAATACCCTCCCCCATCTCGGCTACATTCAGGTACATTTCCAATATTCTTTTTTTACCCCAGAATATTTCGATCATAAAAGTAAAATACACTTCCAGCCCTTTCCTTAGCCAGCTCCTGCCCTGCCATAAAAAAACATTCTTGGCCACCTGCTGACTGATCGTGCTGCCACCATGGATACGACCAGGTTTTTTCTTATTATACTCCATGGCCTGTTTTATACTTTTCCAGTCAAGTCCGTTATGGTCCGGAAAGACCTGGTCCTCCGAAGCGATCACAGCTAGTTTTGCATTCGCAGAAATAGCATGGCGGTCAACATAAACCCGTTTTAGTCCATGACCGGTAACCCAGCTAACAAATTGCGTCATCGTAATCGGAGGATTTACCCACCGGAGAAGAACAATATAAAAAAGCTGTAGGTAAAAAAGATAATAGATGATCTTCTTTACCGTTTTCCATACTCTTTTTAAAAAATGTTCTCTCTTTTGTAGTGGGGTTGGTCCGTTCATGCGCTTCGCAAGATACTATTTGTTGAAAATAAGAAGGAATCAACAAAGGTTAATTAATATCCCAAACGCGTAAATCGAACCGGTGGCCTATCCGGTACTGTTCTTTTCTAAATAACATTCTTTTTAGTTTTTTTGCCGTGACGTTTATCACGAACGGAGAATAGCCAATGATGGATGAAATAAGTACTGCGTTACCGAATTTTTCCCATTTTGAAAGGGTCATCCCGATCGTTGAAACCGCTACCCCCAGTGTGGCATAAGCTAACAGCTCAGGGTTTATCTTTTCATGCGGTCGGGTAAAAACAAGTCGAAATTTCCTGATCATATTGACGGGTACAGCTTCACCATTTATAAAAATAGTATTGTCCTTCATTTCTGTTATGGTGCCAAATACCTGTTCTTTCAAATTGTTCATTACAACAACTTCTGTTCCGGCGTAGAAGCTCTTTTTAATCTTCCCGTTCTTTTTCAGCTGTAACTGAACCTGCTGTGATTGGGCGATCCCTTCTGTAAAACTAAAACATGCCAGGAGTATGAACAGCCATTTCATTTTTAAAAACTACAATAAATGGAAGGGGGTTGTTGCCAGCAGATTGTTAAAAATTAAGCCGTGGTAAACATGGACGATTTATAGCCGTTTGCCATAGAAGATAATCAATCCCCATATCAAGGCAATACCAAAAACAATTAATATAAGTCCATTGATACGGTTGAGTATATGAATATTATGAGGGGTCAGTCTGTTTCGTATCTTACCGGCGAGCATTACTTTGAGTATGTCGGCCCCCAGCATCCAAACAAGACAGGTAGTAAAAATAATGACCTTTTGTTCGATAGTATGGTTGTTTACAGCTGTTGAGGTGGTGATCCAGAATAGAAAAACAGCGGGGTTCAGCGTGTTCATCAGGTAACCGGATAAAAACATTTTAGCATAATCGCGCTTCCGGAATTTAAAGACCTGCTTGCCTTCTTCATTTACTTTTACTTTTTTAAAGAAAAGAAAATAGACCCCCAGGGAGACCAGGAAGATACAGCCCGCGACGCCCACTTCCGTTTTATATACTTTCAGACTATTGAAAAGTTCGGTGAAAATATTGCTAACCAATACCAGTGAAATATCACTGATGGATACGCCCAAGACAAAGGCGAGACCTCCTTTATGGCCATTATTGAGACTTTGCTTGATAATAGAAAAAAGTACCGGCCCTACTGAAATACTCAGTAATAATCCAAACGTCAACCCTTTAAGTATCGATTGCCACATAGGTAACTAACAACTAAAAATAAAAAACCTCTTTCACCATCCAGAAAGAGGTTTCATAAACCCTTTTTTCTTTTAGCTATTCCCGTTTTTCAGGAATTGGTTCCAGTCTTCCAGCATCTTTCCTTTCATCACCCGGGGGAATTTATGCTGGCTCCCGATCTTACCTTTCATTTCCATGAATTTCATGAATCGTTCTTCCGGTAACACTTCCAGGAAAACCTCTTTCAGGGCACTGTCTCTTTCAGTAGCATAGTCATCATTCAACATTCGCAGGTTCTCATCAATTCGTTTTCGTATTTGTTGTACATCCACTTTATCGTCTGTTGCGATATACCAGTGGTGTGCAAATAAATTCTCATACGGGAGACCTACCACCGTGTATTCTGGAATACTGATATTGAATTCCTCGCTGACCAGTTCGATCGCTTTGTTCATATTCTCCACACTCAAATGTTCGCCGGTAAGACTAAGAAAATGCTTGATACGCCCTGTGATCACCACTTCACTTTTATCCAGATCAACAAATTTGATCGTGTCGCCCAGCAAGTACCGCCATGATCCGGCATTGGTGCTCATCAGCAGCGCATATTCTTTCCCTTCTTCCACTTCATGGATCATTTTTGCTTCCGGTTTAGCAAGGATATTTCCATAGCTGTCAAAGTTTTTTTCATCAAAGGGCACAAATTCAAAGAATATATTATTATTCAGTATAAGCTGCATGCCCCGCGCATGTTCCCTTGTTTTATACCCAAGAAACCCTTCGCTGGAAAGATAGTTTTCTATATAAACTATAGGTTTCCCTAATAATTTTTCAAACCCTTTTTTGTACGGTTCAAACGCAACGCCTCCATGGACAAAAAAACTGAAGTTGGGCCAGATCTCATGAATATTATTTAACTTATAATGCTCCACTACCATTTCCATACACATCTGGCACCAGGCAGGAACTCCAACGATATAACCAATATCCCATTCTTTGGCATGCTCCACGATCTCATTCAGCTTTTGGTTCCAGTCTGCCATGGCTGCAATACGGCCTCCGGGTTTGTAAAATGTCTGAAACCAGAACGGTCTTTTCTTCGCCAATATGCCGCTAAGATCGCCCGCATACCAACCTGCTTTTCCTTTCTTAAGATCAGTGGCGCCCCCTAACATTAAAAAACCTTTGGTCATAGCCCTTTTATTGGCATCCTCGTAATTTAACAAACTCAGCAACTGGCGTAAATAATTGACAGTATTGCTGCGTAACAATTCCTTTGTAATAGGAATGTATTTACTTGCAGCTTCGGATGTCCCGGAACTTAATGCATAGTATTTGATCTTGCCGGGCCAGGTCACATCCGGTACACCTTCAAGTGTTTTCTTCCACCATTCTTCATATATCTTATTATAATCATGTACCGGCACCAGTTCCTGGAATTTCGTGGCCGGTTGGCGGCTTAATAATGCCTCATCAAATCGATAATATTGCCCGAATTCTGTAAACCTCGCTTTTTTTAATAATTTCTTAAGAACCCGCAACTGCTGGCGACGGGGATCATTTGGCGGGATGCGTAACGCAGCTGCTATGGCTCTGGGTAATTTTATTTCAATGACGGTCGCCATTTGGTGTTTGAAAGGTTGGGGCTAAAGTTACGAATATAAAAAATAGGCAATAGGCAGTTAGCGGTCGGGCAGTCGGACAGTTGGCAGTCGGACAGTCGGCGGTCGGCTGTCAGGCAGTCGGCTGTCAGAAATAGATAATAACTGCAAAACGGAAACCGATCTAATGAAATAATATTTGGAGATACATTATTGTCACTTGCTAATTGCTGACTGCCGGCTGCCGACTGTTCACCCTCCCAGTCTTCTATACATTTTCCATAATAATTTAAAATCTATACTGGGTTCGTAATCCCGGGCATACCAGTAATTCATCATATGCAGGCTTTCTACCGATAATTGTTGTTGAACAGAAAGCGGGATACCGTTACATGCCAGAACCGCAGAGTGCAGCGGAGGAAGATTTTTTTCTGTCATCGCATACCCTACCCAGGTTTTTCTGGCCAACAGTACAGAAAAACAATTGCTCAAAAAGGCAACTGGCTTTTGTACAAAAAACAAATGAATGGGAAAAGTAATAATGGCTAAAAAAGATGTGCTTGCGTCGATCAGCCTCTTCAGCCTTCTGTTATAGGGGTCGCTTAGTTTATACCCGTTTTCCTTCGAAACTGCTTCTCCTGATGTATCTTTCGAATCGCTGCCTACAATACTACTGCTTCCTGCTGCATGGATCTTAGCGACGATGCCAATAGGTAATTGCTGTATGGCAAAAATAATTTGCAGGAAAGTCAGTGTTCCCTGGCAATACAAAACCTCCCAGAAGGGAATAGATAAAGAAAGCGGCGATAAATTTTCCCAATTACCCAAAGCCATTGCATCATCTTTGTTTACTGCCACCCGGCCTAAAACTCTTTTATCCAGACCTGCTTCTTTTAATAAGTTCAGCGTTTCTTCGTATTCGGATGGAGATCCGGTAATAATTGTATTTAAGTGTTTTTCTTTTTCTTTGTTGCTACTCAAAACCCTGGTCCGGATCAAAACCCACCTAAAGAGGCTGATGAGTGCAAATGCCAGAAGGGCGCCAAAAAAGATAATGGCTCTTGAAAAACGATACTGTTCTGGTAACAAGGCATATGCTGCCAGCAAGACGATCGTGGCAATAAGTGAGGAACGTATTAATTCAGACCGTTTGTACCATCGGTCATACAGACCTGCATAATAAGCTGTAATAAGATAAAAGACAGTATACGCGGGAAAAGCAATCCATAGCAACTTGTTCACATACTGGATATCCGTCCTTACATATTCGTTCCAGAAGTTTTTTATCAGCCAAAAGGAAAGCAGGATCAGTCCTGCATCGATCAATGGCAGACCCGCTTTTCTAATAAAATTTCCTGTGGCGGTTAAAGCCGCCCTTAGCCAGATAGCTGTATGGATCAGGAAAATAAAGAGCCCGGCCTTGCTGCCACCATAATGCTTGCGCACAAAAATACTCATCGCATTATAAAACATCCTCACATAATTCATGGTCCCCTTACGGGTACTTTCCCCTTTAAAATGAATGATACTGCTCCCGGCAAAATAATAATTCTTAAAGCCGGCTTTTTGAATACGGTAACTCAGGTCTACGTCTTCCCCATACATAAAAAAAGTCTCATCAAAACTGCCGATCTTATCCAATACTTCTTTTTTTACCATCATGAACGCCCCTGCCAGCACATCTACTTCATTACTTTCACTCTCTCCAAGGTGTCCAAGATGATATTTGGAGAATAGCTTTGATCGGGGGAATAGCTTTGATAACCCGATCAATTTATACAAAGATGTCATCGGGGAAGGAAATGATCTTTTGGATTCTTTAAGAAATCGTCCGCTTCCATCCAGCATCTTTATTCCCAATGCTCCCGCATCCTTATGTGCTTCAAAAAAGGAGATACATTTTTGAAAACAGTCTTCCGGCAGAATGGTGTCCGGGTTTAAAAAAAGAATATACTTCCCTGTTGCCAGCGCTAACCCCTGGTTACAGGCTTTGGCAAACCCGAGGTTTTCTTTATTTTCAATGAACCGGACGGAAGGAAATTTTGGTTTCAGGTACTCTATACTTCCATCCAGGGAGTTATTGTCCACGACTATTATGGCCGCCTGTCTGCGGGAAGTTTCCCCAGTCATCCCATCGATGGCCGCCTGCACGGAATAAAGGCATTGCTCCAGAAAATGCTTAACATTATAATTTACTATGATTACCGATAATTGCATACCCTTCATCCCCGCTGACGGGATGCCAGATGATTTTCTCAAAAATAGTAGTTCTCTTACAGCATTGGTGAATTTCTTGTTCCTTGTGGCGACGGTCTGAGGTTTATTATCTTTGCAAATGCTTAAATCCACCTTGATCAAAGCGGCAAAAGCAGGAGCAGCTGAGATACTTCGATTTTTCAATACCCATTTCAAAATATCCAATAAAGAAGGCGTTAATAACCTGGTAACGGAAGCTGATCATGCTGCAGAAAAGGCTATTATTGAAGTGGTGGGTTCAGCTTACCCTGATCATCATATTTTAAGTGAAGAAGCCGGCGTGCTTACCCGGGATTCGGAATATAAGTGGATCATTGACCCGATCGACGGAACGGTAAATTTTGCCCATGGCATTCCACTAAACGCTGTTTCGATTGGTATCGAACATAACGGAATAATAATAATGGCCGCGGTTTATAATCCGCACCTGGATGAATTTTATTTTGCGGAAAAGGGTAAGGGGGCCACCTTAAATGATAGCCCTATCCATGTCAGTGAACAAACAGAGACGATCAGGGCCTGCCTGGTTACCGGTTTCCCTTATACCTATATCAATATCCCGAATGGCCCTCTTGAAATATTCGAACGGTTTATCAGGAAAGGTGTTCCTGTACGCAGGCTTGGATCAGCGGCTATTGATCTATGCTGGGTCGCCGCAGGACGTTTCGATGGCTTCTATGAACATAAACTGGAGCCTTGGGACAGCGCAGCGGGTTATTTAATAGTAGAAGAGGCTGGGGGGAAAGTAACCGATCTTGAAGGAAATAAATTTTCTGTTTACCAGCATCGGGTGCTGGCGACAAATGGAAAGATCCATAATGAAATGCTGGATGTTATAAATAACAGGAAAGAGCTTTAAAGGGGTAAGCCATACCAATATTATTGTATATATCATGAACAACGAACGAACAGAAATATCATCGCTCGGTGAATTCGGGCTTATCGAACATCTTACAAAAAATATAGAGTTACAAAATGTTTCTTCCATTTTAGGAGTTGGCGATGACGCCGCCATTATTGATCATTTTGGCAAACAAACTGTCATTTCCACAGATCTGCTGGTGGAAGGTGTTCATTTTGACCTCGCATACACACCGATGAAGCACCTGGGCTATAAAAGTGTGATCGCCAACATCAGCGATATTTATGCCATGAATGCCACTCCAACTCAACTCACCCTTGCCCTGGGCTTCAGCAACCGTTTTAGTCTTGAGGCGTTGGATGAATTTTATGATGGTGTGTATGCTGCCTGTGAAAAATATGGTGTGGACCTGGTGGGGGGGGATACAACTTCTTCTCAAAAAGGATTTATTGTTTCAGTAACCGCTATTGGCGAAGTGTCCCCCGATAAATATGTAAAAAGAAGCGGAGCACAAAAAGGGGATTTGCTATGTGTAAGTGGTTACCTCGGAGGCGCCTACCTGGGATTGCTGTTCCTGGAAAGGGAGAAAAAAATATTTATGGAGAGCCCGGGTGTGCAACCCAATCTTGAAGATGAATCTCAAGTAATAGGCAAATTGCTGAAACCTGAAGCCAGGAAAGATATTGTGGATTTCTTTGGTAGGGAGAATCTCCTGCCAACCTCGATGATCGACGTGAGTGATGGATTAAGCTCTGAGATCCTGCATATTTGTAAACAAAGCAACCTGGGTTGCGTATTATACGAGGAAAAGATACCCATGAGTGAGGAAATGAAGCGGGCTGCATTCAAATTTGAAATAGATCCCACGGTTTGTGCGTTAAGTGGAGGTGAAGATTATGAACTGCTGTTTACTATTCCTCAATCGGAATATGATAAACTGGTATTAAATGAAGAAATTAGTGTCATAGGATATATGACTGCCCCTGAAGAGGGCGCCAATATTATTACCAAAGGAGGCGGTAAACATGTTATTACGGCGCAGGGATGGAATCATCTGAATCAATAGGTAATAAGCAATTGACAATAGACAATAAACAAATACTATCCGGCAAGCCTTTCTCTTTATCAATTGTCAATTACCTATTGTCAATTGCATATTGTCTGTGCCTAATTACTTTCCTTGCAGGTTGCAGTGTAAGCCGGTCATCATTTTCCCCTGACAAAAAATATTCTCTTGAAGAGGTTCAAAAAGATTATACTATTTACCGGGATCTTCTGGAAAAACATCACCCCGGCCTTTATTGGTACACCCCCAAAGACAGTATGGATTTCTATTTTGACCGGGGCCGGCAACTGCTTAAGGAGTCTATGACAGAGCCGGAATTTCGCAAAGTGCTGACTTTTGTTACCGCTAGGATCGGCTGTGGCCATACTTCGGTACGTTCTTCCAAATCATGGGCAAAATACACTGATACAGCCCGTCTGGGAAAATTCTTTCCCCTTAATTTGAAAATATGGTCTCCCGATAATTCCCGTGATAATGATACCATGGTGGTGGCTACCAACCTGAACCGCAAGGATAGCATTTTAAAAAGAGGTACAATTATCACCAGTATTAATGGCTACCCAAAATCGTTTATCGTCGATACTATGTTTAACTATATTTCAACCGATGGCTATAACCGCACGCACAAATATCAATCTCTAAGTAACCGCGGTTTTTTTGGATCCTTGTATGCTTCGCTGTTTGGCTCATCCGAAAAATATTCTATTGGGTACATGGATAGTACAGGGGGGGCGAAAATTGCAATCGTTCCTGCCTATAATCCTGCCACCGATACAGCGAATCGGACCGCCTTGTTGGCCATTCTGCGGGCTCGTATAAGAGAACCACAACCTTCCAGGAAAGAGCGGAAACAGCAGGAATTGAATACTGTTCGCCTATTGAAGATCGATTCGGTCAATCATACGGCCATGATGAACCTGTCTTCTTTTGGGAAGGGATATGGATTACGGAATTTTTTTCGCAACTCCTTCCGGGCTCTAAGAAAAAATAATATTAGTCACCTTATCATTGATGTCCGTGGCAACGGAGGAGGCAGCATTTCTAATTCAACGCTTCTTAGTCGCTTTATCACTGACCACCGATTCAAAATCGGTGATACATTATATGCTGTCAGAAAAAAAAGCGAGTATTCCCGTTATATCAAGGATTATTTCTGGAACAGACTATTTATATCCTTTTTAACCAAAAAACGTGCTGATGGCAGGTATCATTTTGGTTATTTTGAACGGCATTATTTCTCACCCAAAAAACATGACCACTTCTGGGGAAAAACATATATTCTTACGGGTGGAAATTCTTTCTCTGCAACTACTTTATTCGTCAGCGCCGTCATTAAACAGGAAAATGTTACCATGATAGGTGAAGAAACAGGCGGCGGAGCCTATGGGAATTCGGCCTGGTTGATTCCAGATGTCACCCTACCGGAAACAGGTGTTCGTTTTCGATTACCTTTATTCAGGCTGGTTATTGATAAAAATATTCCCAAAAATGGGAGGGGCGTGCAGCCGGAAATTGTATCCATGCCTTCAGTAGAAGCTATAAAAAAAAACGTTGATTATAAGCTGGATAAAGCAATGGAGCTGATCAGTAAAGATAAGAATGCAGGTAAAAGATAAAAGTGAACAGATCGCAGATAAAAGTTCTTCACAATATTCAGAGTTTATTATTTACATTTTCCAAATAACCGGTGATTTTTATATTAGCCCATTCCTGTTACGATCACTTTTATCATTCCCTTTTATCTGTTATTTTAAATTCATCTGCATCTTTCCAAAATGGAAATTTCTCTCTGACAGAATCAAGATGTGTTTTATCTACATTGATAGTAAATATATCTTCTGCATCTTTTTTTGTATACTGTACTTCGCCCAGCGGATCAATCACCATGCTCTCCCCGCTGTAATGGATATTGTTGCCATCATCACCTACCCGGTTTACCCCAACTACATAACACTGGTTCTCTATAGCTCTCGCAGTTAACAATGTCTTCCAGGCATGGATGCGGCGTTCAGGCCAATTGGCTACATAGATCAAAACATCATATTCAGCTTTTCCTCCAAGCCCTCCTCTTGCAGAGAAGGGGGCCTGGCGACTCCATACAGGGAACCGTAAATCATAACATACTAATAGATTTATCCTCCATCCTTTTACTGAAGCAATCAATCTTTTTGTTCCGGCTGTATAATGATTGTTCTCATCTCCATAGGCAAAAAGATGGCGTTTATCATAAAACCCAAACTGGCCGTTGGGTAACATCCAGATGAGGCGGTTGTAGTAATGGGGGCGGGCTGGTTGGATTGGGCTGGCCGGTACTTTTTGCGCCTCTATTTCAGAAGCCGACCCCGCCTGACCAGTCGGGGCGCCCTCTCCAATCATACTCCCTGTAAGAATGATCTTCTTTTCAGCGGCCATTCTTTTCATCCATTGCACTGTTTCGCCCTCCATTGTTTCAGCAAGCTGTTCCGGCTTCATGCTAAATCCGGTGCTGAACATTTCGGGTAATACAACAATCTCTGTTTTTTCTTTAATGCTGTGTATTTTTTCTTCCAGCATTTGAAGGTTGGCAGTTTTATCTTCCCAGTGAAGATTGGTTTGAATGATCGTGATAGCTAGGTTGGACATATCTGTTTTATAAAGCTGGTAAAATTAACTGTATTTAAGAAAATGATCGACCGTTATGACGGGGAAAGGAAATTATTAATCAATGATATTCCTGGAAAGTTCGGGTTCATACCCTTTTCCCATCAAATAGTCCAGGGTTTTTTTATTTCTAACAATGACCTGCTCCCCCTTCAGCGCTGCCCATTTTTTGTTGGCTAGTTTTTTCAGCACTTTCAAATATTCGTCTTCATCGATCTGCTTTAGCGCTTTATTAATGCAGTATTCGCTTACCCGCTTTTGTTTCAGTGCATATTTTATTTTCAGGCGGCCCCATTGTTTCAGGCGAAATTTGCCTCCCGCAAATGCGATGGCAAACCTTTCTTCGTTCAGGTAGTTTTCCTCTATAAGTGTGGCGATGATCTCGTCATGCTCCTTTTTCCAGACACCAAGACTGTAAAGTTTTTCCTGGACTTCAGTATGGCATCGCTCCTGGTAAGCGCAATAGTGTTTTAATTTCTGTAATGTCTGCTCTTTGGTGTATGATTTTTTGTTCAGCACAGCTGTAAAATTATAAAAGAGAGAACGAATCTCTCTTTTATAACAAAATAAGAGCGTGGATCAATTTTGTTTCCCCTTTATATTATTGATTCTGGAAGGCGGGCCGGATTTTCTCAACGTCGGCGGTCTCCGGTCAATAAAGAAAACATTGGGTTCACTGATGCCATCCCCATTGATATTTCCGTCGCCAAAAGGCCGCTGTTGCGGGTCAAATGTTTGGAGGGTTCAGATGAAAGCATAGGCATCCGGATTCATATCGGGTCGGGGTGTATTTCCTGAATCTCGTTTTAGTTCGATCTTTTCTGTGCGCTGCCAAGTGTTATTATCGTCACTGTATTCAAACAACGGGATAAACCCTGTAAGATCAACCCCTGAGAATTCAATAGTAGTATCATTTTTATAAGGCGGCAGTGTGTAAGAATCCTGTAACGCTACTTCTTTGTTGTTGATACTGATGCGGGAAATAAAAGTAGCTATATCCGCTACGGGCAGCAAGAGGTTCACCGGTAAATAGCTAATGCCGCCATTGGTAGCTACATATACCGTATCGTTGTTAATGGTAATGTCGTTAACCTGCTCACCGATCAACCCGTCAGTCGTTCCAAAATAAGTGTTCGTAAAAGAAAGATTATCCGCCGAATAGGTATAATGAATTCTATTTAACCCCTTATTGGTACCCAGCCATGACTCCCCGGCTTTATTACAAAAAAGAGACTTGCAGATATTACCGGGAATAGTTCCGCCGAGAGGAAATGAAGCGATCGGTTTGTCATTCTTTAGCGCTAAAAGAGGATCGGAGCCCAGCCCTACCCATACAATATTATCGTGCGAACAGGCCAGGGCATTTACCCTGTAGTTAAATGTATTTTGAATAGAACCAAATGGGAACAGCGAATCTTTATCCCACCGGTATAACCCATCATTAGAGCCAACATACACATGGCCTCTCTTGTCCGCAATGGGGTGGTATAGCTGATCGTTTGGGTTGTTTGGCCAAGCAGGCATTGGGCGCAGCCACACAAAAATAAAACAGCCATATGCCTGCGCAAGTTCTTCATACTTGATAAAAGTACTATTGAATATCGGGCAGATGATCGATGATTTAAGAACAGACGAAGTATTGCACGAACACAATGGAAATTCAGGAATATGGGGATTGCCCGTACTTCGGCGTTCTGAATTCCCCGCCTGAATGACGCAGTCGGGCAGGCTTGTTCATCTGTTCGATATTCATTCCCTATTCTTCAAGCCGGTCGGTACAGTTATATTCATTTTTTAAAAAATCATCATAGTAATCTGCTTTTTGAAAAAGATTGAGGAAAGATTTTGCCCCGTTTTCCTTCGTCATGTCCAGGTCATACATAATACAGCTCAGCACAATGTTTTGTTTTACACAGCTTAATACAAGCCCGTTCATGCGATAATTTTCCTGGAGTAAAAACTGGTAAAGCGGCTTAATTTTGATGGCATCCGTTGGCATCTGGCATAAGTAAGCATCCCCGGCTATAAAAAAATTTTCAGCATTATAAGTAATTTTTATTTTGGCCGACCCTTCTTTTACACTCCAGGTATTTATACCATCCCGGGCCAACCGGATATCTTTACCAAGTTCCTTTAAAATTTCCTCGATTGTTTTTGCGGCCCCTACTGCCTCCGTTCCCTTTTCAGGTATCTCCGGTAGTGTAACCTCGGTGCCGCAATTAGGACAATATTTTTTTGAATCAATATTATTTTGTGTTACCAGAAATCCACAACTGAAACACCGGGTTGATGCCTGGCCTTTGTTTGGCAAATACAGTTGAAGGGCCTCTCTTAAATAGTTTACCGGCAATGCAAACCCCAGGTTATCACCGCCCCGGATGATAAAAGAATTCACCCCGATTATTTCTCCACTCATATTTACAAGGGGGCCACCACTATTGCCGGGATTGATAGCGGCGTCTATTTGAATAAATTTTAGCCCCTCCCTTATCCGATCCACTTTTGAGATCACGCCCTGTGTGGCCGTGTAATTTAAGCCATAGGGGTGGCCGATTGCCAGCACGGCATCCCCATCATGCATTTGTTCATATTGCCCCATTCGTATTTCCGGCAACTCGATATTCTTTGGGGCTTCTAAAAAAGCAAGATCGTGTTTCCGGTCCGTGTACCAGACCCTTGATAATGCCTTGTCAAAAACTTTTCCGGCAATGGTCACCTCCGCATCTTCTGCTACCACATGAGCATTCGTGACGATGAGATCAAACTCTTTAACATAAAACCCCGTTCCGGTACCTCCGGCTGTTGCAATCTGGATGATGGCATTCTGGTATTGCTCAATGATGTGCTGTGGGTCCATTGCTATTTTGCCTCCATATTTAACACTTCCATCTCGTTTGTAAATGACAGATCAAAATTAACCAGGTTGTCAAACCGGAGATTGGCTGTTTTAAAATCCATGTTGGGGTATTTATCTTTCCATTTTTCCTGTATCGCCTTAATTCTTTCAATGATCCCAGGCGAGGCAAATTCATTGTTCTTGGGATCATAATACGCTATGCTATATCCCAGCGCTACAAAGTATTCCGGGTAATTCACCATCATATACAAATGAAACAATTCGGTGATCGCCCTGGGCTGGCTGTAGGAATACTGACAATAGGATATCCCATATTCACTGATCTGTGTGGCAATAAAGGGATAGCCATTATCCCTGTACCAAACCATATTATGGTTGGCGCCATGAATGGAGTCGGCGATCGTTTTATATTGCTGTGGCGCTACTATGGAAAAAGTATATTTTGACCTGAACAGGTAGCTGAATATTTCTTCTTTTGGACGGGCCTTCAGTTGTTTAAACGCTTCAACCATATCCCTGTTTTTTTCCGGTACCGGTCGTTCGTCTTTTTTAAAATAGATCCCTGCAATCTTTTCCAGGTCGTTTAGTAATTTTCCTTCCGGGGCAATTAAATAGTCAATCCTGTACACCAATGAAAGCAACATATAAGCTATGCCTCCTGAAAACTTATCTGCATCTACCGAAGCAATAGTGTCAAGGATCTGCCCGATCCATTTTTGCAGGTAGTCATATTTTACTTCCTTTTCTGAAGAAGAAATCGTGGTAATATGTTCGCTGTCGGCGGTTTCCAGGATGGAAAAGTCCTGTACCAGGAGGTCGTCCTGTTTGTCTCCTTTTGTGGCCAGTTCCTTCAAACCATAATATAATTTACTGGGGCTTGCGGCCTCAATGCTGCTGTCAAACCGCATACAAAGCCTGTCATTATCTAATGCAAACCGGCTATAGTATAGAATGAAATTCATTTCCAGCAACCGGCGCATCACCGGCACCGATGGTTGAGGCATGCGGGCCAGCATTAATTCGGCTTTTAGTTCCTGCGTATTAAATTCACCCCGGACAATCTTAGAACCCTGGTAAAACTGGAACCTTCCTTCAGCACCATTGCGTTCATATACCACGTTTTGTTCCGAATTATCTTTTAAATAGTCAAAAAAAGCATCAAAGCTTTCGGGGTATTTTTTCTCTTTGAAAAGATTGTCCGCGTCAGTCCACCGGGTTACCTTGGCCACCGGTTTATTATTATCCGAATAACGTCCAAAAGGAATCCCGGGATCAACGGGCGGTTCTTTCTTCTTTCCCCGGCCAAAAATTTTATCAAACATGTTGATTTATTGAGAAAAGGCAAGATAAGAAATTCAGTCGGCAGTTGGCCGTCAACAACCGGCAGTTCACAGTTTGCAATTCTCGGCCAGCGGTCAAGGCCGTTGTGCACTGGGTAGTTAATCTCTTAGAGGCTGTGAACTGCCCACTGCCCACCGTATACTGCCGACTGATTTAGTGTTGGCAGTATACCAAAAATCAGTAGTTTCGCCACTATCATTATCATCATTTAATCTATTCAATTACAGGTCATGAAGTTTATTGCCTCCTCCTCTTCTTTATTGAAACAACTACAGCATATTGCAGGTGTTATTAATGCAAACACCGTGTTGCCCATCCTTGAAGATTTTTTATTTGAAGTGGAAAAAAACAAGCTGACTGTTGTGGCCACCGACCTGGAAACGGTCATGAGGGTTCAGCTGGATATTGAGGCAAAAGACAGTGGTAAGGTCTGTATTCCGGCAAAGATCCTGCTGGATTCACTGAAGAATATTGCCGACCAGCCCCTGACCTTTACTATCGACAAGAATTTTGGCATTGAGATTACCAGTGATAACGGTAAGTATAAAGTGATGGGAGAAAATCCGGATAATTTCCCAAAAGAACCGGTAGCCGACGATACTACTTCCTTTACAATAACTGCTGCAGCGCTGGTAACCGCTATCAACAAAACATTATTTGCTACCAGCAATGATGATCTGCGTCCTGCCATGACCGGCGTTTTCTTTGAGCTGGACAAAAAGGGACTACAATGTGTAGCTACGGATGCGCATCGGCTGGTTCGCTACAGGAGAAAGGAGGTAAGCTGCCCTAAAAGTGATTCTTTCATAGCCCCCCGCAAACCTTTGAACCTGCTTAAAGCTGCTATTCCTTTTTCAGAAGATGAGATCATCGTCAGCTATAATAATAACCATTTATTTGTTAAGCATGGCACTACGCAAATGAGTTGCCGGCTGATTGATGCGCGGTTTCCTGATTATAAAGTAGTGATCCCAACGGATAACCCTTACCGTTTAACAGTTAATAAGAATGATTTTCAAAGTGCTTTACGCAGGGTGAGTGTGTTTAGCAACAAAAGCACAAACCAGGTAGCGCTGAATATCAGCGGCAGCGAGCTGCAATTGGCCGCACAGGATGTGGACTTCAGTTTTGAAGGAAATGAAAGGATGAAATGCCAATATAATGGTGAAGATCTGATGATCGCTTTCAATGCCCGTTTTCTAATTGAGATGCTGAATGCTACTGACAGCGAGGAGATCACTATTGAATTATCAACTCCTACCAAGGCCGGTATCATTAAACCTTCTGAACAGGATGAAAATGAAGAATTGCTGATGCTGGTGATGCCGTTGATGCTGAATCAATAAAACCCATCCACAGCCCCTCCCTAACGCATACGCTAAAGCTTGCGCCACCAACATAGCTTCAGCACACGCCGTCAATGTCGGCGCAAAGGGAGTTAGTAAATTATCCTAAAAATCTCTCCGTGCAATTAGAGAGATCTTTTTCTTTTTGTTTTTGATACTGTTGACTTTCATTTTAAAAATGATCCACTCCGCTACAGCAAGATTTATTACCCAGCCCATCCAGGCCACCGCCCGGTACACTTCCATTGGCGGCAAATGCATCGTATTATTGATTCCGAATTTCCAGGCCCTGAGCGTAATCGCTGATAATGTAAGGGCGTAGCTCCTTATCATATACTTCCGGTGAGCTTTGAAATCTTTCTGTTTTGCTTTAACCAGGGCTATGATCGTAAAAGACATCCATAAAAGGGCCAGTGATACGAAAGCAATTCTTGATGTAATGCCTCCGTTTGCATAAAATCCCATTAGCAATCCGGCCGGGCCGGTAATGAGCAATACATCAACAACATAAATGTACCCGAACACGCGATGAAGCGCTGGTTTGTATTTCATTAGCCGCCTGGAGAACTGGGTAAACCCGGCGAGCAGCACCCATAGGCTGGCATATATATGAATAAAAAAGGCGATCCGCCAATGATCGATCTCAATATATTGTTGTTTGATACGCAAAAATCCAACATCTGTTCTATACGGGATATAGTTGGCCGTAATGGTTGCCATTAACCAGGTAAAGAAAGCCAGTGTCAACAAAAGGCCCATATTCCAAATATTTGTACGCCTCAGAATTTGTAGTATTTTTAAAACCCAATAAACCCACCCGTCTTTACAAATTTAAAACTTTCACTATGAGAAAATATTTGTTCCTGATATTTGCCGCTTCTTTTTCCCTGGCCTGTAACGACAATAAAAAACCGGTGTCGGGAAAGGATTCCGGTGATACGACACAAACTGCTGTTACAAAAACGCCTCCTCCGGTGAATATGATTCAAAAACTGCTGGGGTCATTTGTAGGCGTTTTTGGCGACAATAAGATCACCTTGCTAATTACCAGGGCACAGGGCGACTCGGTGGAAGGTAGGTCTATTGTGGGTGGAAATGATCGTCCTTTTTCCGGGATATTTACTGAGAAAGATGGCAATTACAGCATTACGGCAAAAGAGCCTGGCGATGACCCCAATGATGGCGTTTTTACATTTAACTTAAACGCTTCTAATCCAGATATAGTAACCGGTTCCTGGAAACCAAATAATGAAAAAAAGCCTGCTAAAGACTATTCACTGCAACGAAAAGCATTTCAGTACCGGGCAGATGTTGGAGACTATCCCCAGGCGTCACAGCGGCTATTGACCCATAAAGATGTGGAAAATATGATGAAAACTGATCTTGAATTTATGCGTAACGAGATCTTTGCGCGTCACGGTTTTTGTTTTAAGAAAAAATACCTCCGACAGCAGTTTGAAATGCAGGACTGGTATGTTCCTGACAATAATAACATCAAGGACCGCCTGACCGATATCGAAAAGAAAAATATTGAGCTGATCAAACGGTATGAAAAATATGCCGATGATTACGGTGATGAATATGGCCGTTAATTCTTTTAGAAAGCCCAGAAATTATTCTGGGCTTTCTTCAACCTGTAATAGTTTGGTCTTTTATGCGTTTTATGATTATCCGGACATACGATAATTACATTCCGGCGCATATTGCGCTGGGACGATTACAGGAAGAGTTCATTAATTGCTTTTTGCAGGACGAATACACGGTAACAATTGACCCCCTCTTATCAAATGCCATTGGTGGAATTAAGTTGCTGGTGGCCGAAACCCAGGTTGAGCGGGCTTTGGATATACTTAACGGACACCCGGAACAGGTAGACGATGTTTCGGGGTTTCCTTCCTGACTTATCATAGAAACAAAATTGCATGTGGCATCAAATTATTGATCATTTTCAAACACTGCAAAAACGCCCGTTGGAGCGTATGGCGATCCTGGTGGGCGGTATGCTCTTTTTTTGGATCCTCGAAGGCGCAATTCCATTATATACTCCGCATTATAAGAATAACAAAGCCCGGCACGCAGTGGTAAATTTTGGTTTCACTGTCATCCATCTTATTATTCATACCGGACTTGCTGTATTCATCGTAATGCTGGCTGACTGGTGCCGGAAAGAATCATTCGGTCTTGCGTACTGGGTGCATGCGAATTGGTATGTTACCATTATAATTGGTGTGTTCGCATTGGATTTTAGCAGCTGGTCGGTTCACCTGGTCATGCACAAGGTTCGCCCCCTTTGGGGTTTTCACCTGGTCCATCACACTGACAATAATGTGGATGTAACTACAGGCCTGCGTCATCACCCCGGTGACAGCCTTTTACGTGGACTCTTTTTTTTACTATTGATCTTTGTTTCAGGGGCGCCTGTCTCTGCGGTAATGATCTATCAAACCCTGTTGGTGCTGTCCACTGCTTTTACGCATGCCAATATTCGTCTCCCCCTCTGGCTGGACAGTGGTTTAAGCTATGTTCTTGTATCTCCTGATATGCACAAAGTGCATCATCACTGGAAACAACCTTATACTGATAGTAATTATGGCGCCGTTTTTTCCGTCTGGGATCGCTTGCTGGGTACTTATAATACCCTGGATACAAAAGATATCCGGTATGGCCTCGATCGATATTATCCGAATGAAAAAGATGAAAACTTTATGATGCTCATGAAAAAACCTTTTCAAAAATTAGAGCCCTGATTCTACCGCCCCCAACTTTTTAGGTATGAAAAACTTTCTTTTGCTGACATTTGCCTTTGTTCGCCCGGCCCTAGTGCACAAGCTGGTCCTTTTATGTGGCCACCAGGATCCACTTGGGAACCAGGTTATGATTTATTACGGTTCCGGCGTATAGTTTTACAGTATGAAAACAATTGCAATGATTCCGGCACGTTATAGTGCCACTCGGTTTCCCGGAAAGCTCATGCAGCTGCTGGGTGATAAGACTGTAATAAAAAGAACATACGAGGCCACGGTTGCTACCGGTTTGTTTAACGAAGTAATTGTGGTAACAGATAGCAGGATAATTTTCTCAGAGATCAAGGCTGCTGGTGGCAATGTCCTGATGAGCAGGAGCGAACACGAGAGTGGTAGCGACAGGATCGCGGAAGCCGCTGCCGGTATGGATGTAGATATTATTGTAAATGTGCAGGGGGATACCCCCTTTATAAAAAAGGAACCGCTGGAAAAATTGTTACAGCAATTTACAGATCCAGTTGTCCAGGTAGCATCATTGATGCAGGTAATGACCGACCCTGGCGAGATCGCGAATCCTAATTATGTAAAAGTCGTGGTCGACAAATACATGAATTCTCTTTTCTTCAGCAGAAGCGTACTTCCTTATCCAAGAGACAAAAATCTTCCTGTTATCTATTATGAACATATCGGCGTGTATGCTTTTCGCAAACAGGAATTGATTGATTTTACCCACTGGACTATTTCAACCCTGGAAGCGATTGAAAAAATTGAATGCCTTCGTTATCTCGAAAATGGCGTTCCTCTCCGTATGGTCATAGTTGACTATTTAGGAATAGAGATTGATACCCCTGAAGACCTGGAAAATGCTGCTAAATTGATATCCCCGGGCACTCTTTAGAGGGGGAAGGATAATCTCTTATTTTTGCCATTCATTTTTTATTCCTCCAAAAGGGGGGCCGCAAATTTATGAAATTCAGAAACTTTAAAATGGTTGGCTATGTGGTGTATGGCCGGGGCTCTTTCAACCAATTAGATGAAATAATAGCGCCATACCGCCAAAAAGATAAGCCTATGATCTTTTTGATCGACCATTTTTTTTTAGGTGGTCCATTGATCGATAGGCTCCCCATTCGCGGAAAGGATAAAATAATTTTTGCAGATGTAACGTATGAACCCAAAACTATTTATGTTGATTTTCTTTCACAGCAACTGAAAGAAGATTTCGGAAGCGTCAGTGGGATCATTGGGATCGGCGGGGGTTCTGCTATGGATCTGGCCAAAGCCGTCTCTTTAATGATGAATAACCCGGGATCTTCTGCGGATTACCAGGGCTGGGATCTTGTAAAAATTCCGGGAGTTTACAAAGTCGGTATACCAACACTAAGCGGCACTGGCGCTGAGGTTTCAAGAACCACCGTGTTGACCGGGCCAACTAAAAAACTGGGTATTAACTCCGACTTTACCCCCTTTGACCAGATCATTCTGGATCCCGAACTAACTGCTGACGCTCCGGCCCTCCAACGTTTCTATACGGGAATGGATTGTTATATTCACTGTATTGAAAGCCTGGAAGGTACTTACCTTAACGAGTTTAGTAAAAGTTATGGGGAAAAGGCCTTGCAGCTTTGCCGGGATGTTTTTGTGAAAAAAGAAAATTGGGGTGCTGACAGTGATGACAAGCTAATGATGGCAAGTTATGCGGGGGGTATGAGCATTGCTTATTCACAGGTGGGTGTTGCACATGCAGTAAGTTATGGCCTTGGTTATTTGTTAGGTACAAAACACGGTATTGGCAATTGTATTGTTATGAATCACCTGGAGGAATATTACCCACTTGCCGTGAAAGAATTTAAATACATGGTTGAAAAAAATAATATCCCCATCCCGGCAGGAATTACCAAAGGTCTTAGCAATGCGCAATTTGATACTATGATTAATGTCGCTATCGGCATGAGGCCTCTTTGGGAAAATGCCCTGGGTAAAGATTGGGAAAAGATAATGACCCGTGAAAAACTAAAAGCCCTATATGAGAGGCTATGATCTATATAAAAATCGTTTCGTTTCTTCGGGTATTAAATTTATCTCCAATGTCCTGACACCCATATTTCACCCCGGCGGGTATGCTTCCAATGGCCAGGTATCCAAATACCGCCATGACGATGTGGTCTTTCCCAATGTCCTTCAACAACTTCATAGCGTCCACCCCGCCATTGCCATTCCGGGCCAATCCATATGGCGTCCGGATAAGGTCTGGTGCCGTGTTCATGAATGTTAATCCCAACTGGAAATTCAAGACGAACTCTTACATGTTGTGCCCGGGTTGGCAACATCCCAACCACAAACAAAAACAGGAGGACTA
>JADGPW010000030.1 GCA_017882265.1 Chitinophagaceae bacterium
AAAACAATTATCCATGATGTAAGTGCCATCATGCAGGCCGGGCAATGCAACCTGATCATCGGTACCAGTGGTAGTGGTAAAACCGTACTGATGAAGTGCATGGTTGGGTTATTTACACCGGATTCGGGTGAAGTATTATATCATGGACAGGATTTTACCGCTATGAATGCGGAGGATAAAACAGAGATCCGAAAAGAGATCGGGATGTTGTTCCAGGGCTCAGCATTGTTTGACAGCCTGACCGTGGAACAAAATGTGATGTTTCCGCTCAGCATGTTTACCAAATGGACCTTTAGAAAAAAACTCGACAGGGTCAATGAGGTGTTGGCCAGAGTAAATCTGGTGGATGCTAATAAAAAATATCCTTCGGAACTGAGCGGTGGGATGAAGAAAAGAGTTGCATTGGCCAGGGCCATTGTGCTTAATCCGAAATTTCTTTTTTGCGACGAGCCAAATTCGGGTCTTGATCCGCAAACCTCCCTTGTGATTGACAGGCTGATCAAGGAAATAACGATCGAATATAATATTACCACGGTTGTCAATACGCATGATATGAATAGTGTAATGGAAATTGGCAATTATATTTTGTACATGTACCAGGGCAATAAAGAGTGGGAAGGCACCAACAAAGAGATCATCTTCAGCAAAAACCAACGGTTGAATGATTTCATTTTCGCATCTGAGTTCTTAAAGGATGCCAAAGACATGCGGATGCTGGAAGAAACCGGTAAGATCTCCAATGAACGGAATATGGAAGAATTACTGGATAAGGATGCCCCTACGCTTGTTCCTTCACCCGACGATGAATAAAGCCGGATGCCGCATATTAGATGTTGGATGCTGGAAACCAGATCGTATCAGATTGAAGTATCCAGTATCCAACATCTAATATCCAGCATCTGGTATCATTGTAACATTTCCCTTACTTTTGCGAAACTTATTTATAACAAAAATGAGCATTCTCGTCAATAAAAATTCCAAAGTATTAGTGCAGGGATTCACCGGGACGGAGGGCAGTTTCCATGCCACCCAGATGATAGAATATGGTACGAACATTGTCGGTGGCGTTACGCCGGGCAAAGGGGGAAGCACACACCTTGATAAACCCGTTTTTAATACAGTAGCAGATTGTGTAAAAGCCACCGGTGCAGATATCAGCATCATTTTTGTTCCCCCTGCGTTTGCCGCCGATGCCATTATGGAAGCAACTGATGCAGGTATCCATCTCGTAGTTTGTATAACCGAGGGCATTCCCGTGCAGGATATGGTAAAAGTGAAAAATTATTTACAGGGAAGAAACACAAGACTTATCGGACCCAATTGTCCGGGTGTCATCACTGCCAATGAGTGTAAAGTAGGTATTATGCCGGGCTTTGTATTTAAACCCGGGCGCATTGGCATCGTATCGAAATCCGGGACCCTGACTTATGAAGCGGCTGACCAGGTTGCCAAAGCAGGTCTCGGTATCTCCACCGCGGTGGGTATTGGTGGCGATCCGATCATTGGTACCACCACCAAAGATGCTATCGAACTATTTATGAATGATATAGATACAGATGCCATTGTCATGATCGGTGAAATCGGAGGTAGTATGGAAGCCGAAGCTGCCAACTGGATAAAGGAAACCGGCAATAAAAAACCTGTCGTAGGTTTTATTGCAGGGCAAACGGCACCTCCGGGCCGCCGGATGGGTCATGCAGGAGCCATCGTAGGTGGAGCTGATGATACCGCCCTTGCTAAAATGAAGATCATGAGGGAATGTGGGATCCATGTAGTAAGCAGCCCGGCCGATATTGGTAAAAAGATGGCGGAGGTGGTGCCCCCAACCCCTAAAGGGGAGAATTAACAGCAAAGAAATATTAATCATCCTAAAAAGCCTCTTCGAATTATGAAGAGGCTTTCTATTTTTTTTAATGTTTTATTTCTCCCCTTTTGGGGTGGGGGTGTTTTAACGACATTCACGGATAAAACGGGCCAATTCTTCTTTACTGCTGTTGCAACTGAACGCATCATTTATCTGGTCATAGTTTTCTTTGTCTACTGTTTTGCGATAAGCATATTTAGCCACTTCAAGTTTGTTATTCTCATAGCTAAATAGCTGCATGAATTCCTTTACCTGGCAGGTGGTAAAATAATTGTTGTCCATAATGGTCCTGGCTGAGATCATCCTGTTGTTTTCAAACCATTCCTTACTGATGGCATATTTTACCTGATCAAATTCACGATCACTCATTACCTCACTCCCCCATTTTTCGCTGGCAGTATAGCCTCTACCGGAATTGGAATTGTTGTTCTCATAATACGAGCCCTCGCTCCGGTCAATATGACGTTCATCAACCATTACGGTTCTAAACCTGTTAATGGTGATAGCAAATTCAAATCCTCTTTTGAGGTAAACTGCATTGCTGTACATTATATCTCCTTTATCAAAACCAAAAATGTTTTTTATTACATCCCTGTAGATCTTCACATCATGATACCCTTCAGCCAGGTTGCTCAGTATGACACGGTTGTTCTCCAGTATGAATCCCTGACCATCTATTTCAATTTTGAGGTCAGAAGTATTACCGGCAGTGGAGATACTGAGGCGACCCCCGTCATTGGCCAGCAGGGAAAGAGAAAAAAAGGAGCTTACTAAAAGGGTATAAATTCTTTTCATGATTTAGTTTTTTGCGGTTAATTAAAATTGTTCTTCGTCCTTAATTTCAAAGTATATGCCACCGACCGGAATTTGATTGAACAAAATGTTAAAGGGAATTACTAAACGGTTTATAGAGATGCGGGTTTATGCCGGAATTCTTTCCTGGCAAATACTTCAGTACGTCTTTACCTGCATTACAGTCTTTGTTAAAGCCATATAGGGATGCCGGGATCCGGATCGATCCGGAAGCTTCCGGGTTATGCTTCCCTTTATGAAATTCTCCCTTTCACTGCATCTTATCACCGCATAAGATTAATTACCTTGTATAAAATTTTTGAACATGAATCGGCTAATCGTAAAAACCTTTTTCCTTGTTGTCTCCCTGTTTTGCCTGTTCAGTACCCATGTCCAAAGCCAGGTCCCGGTTAAGAATTATGAGTCAGAATGGAAGAAAGTAGCGGACTTTACCAACAAGGGTCTGCCCAAATCAGCGTTGGCTGTCGTCAAAGAAATATATACCCAGGCGAAAAATGAAAAACAGGATGCCCAGGTCATAAAAGCATTACTATATATTTCAGGTCTGCAATCTGAGAACCGGGAGAACAACCAGTTGTCGTCAATCTCCGAAATGGAAAAAGAGATCAATGGCAGTAATGAACCTGTAATTTCCCTGTTAAAAAGTCTGCTGGCCGGAATGTACTGGAGTTATTACCAGCAACACCGCTGGCAGTTATTGAACAGGACCGCGACAACCAATTTCATAAAAACGGATATAGCCACCTGGGGGGCTGAAGACTTTTATAAAAAGATCAGCGAACTCTACCTCCAATCCATTAATAATGATAAGCTACTCCAGCAAACCAGGCTGGAACCTTACGATGCCATTATTGTAAAAGGAAATACCCGTCACCTGCGCCCCACCCTATATGATCTCCTGGCCAACCGTGCCCTGGCCTATTTTGAAAATGACGAAAAAGATATTAAGAAACCCGCCTATGCTTTTGAAATTGACCAGGCCAGCGCTTTTGATCCGGCCGCCGATTTCGTAAAAAGAAAATTTACGACCAAAGATTCACTTTCCCTGCAGCATAAAGCCCTGCTCATTTATCAGAAACTCATCGCTTTTCATCTCAATGATGCAAAACCAGATGCATTGATCGATTTGGATATACAGCGGATCGCATTTGTAAAAGAAAAATCAGTCCATCCTGAAAAGGACCGGCTTTATTTTACGGCCATCAACCAGCTGGCTCACCGTTATGAAAACTTACCCGCAGCGGCAGAAGCCTGGTATCTGATTGCCGCTTATTATAATGACAAAGCTGATGGATACAAACCTTACGGTGATACCACTCATCGATTTGACCGGATTAAAGCCCGGGAGATATGCGAAAAAATAGTACAGCAAAAAGATTCTTCTGAAGGCAAAATAAATTGTTACAACCTCTTGAACTCGATCAGAACCTTGTCGCTGCAGTTCAGTATGGAAAAAGTGAACCTGCCCGCCCAGCCCTTCAGGGCCCTGGTGCATTACAGGAATTTCAATACCCTTTACCTGCGGGTCATCAAAGCTGATGAGAAGTTAAAAGAACAATTGACCAACCAGTATGATGAAAAATACTGGCCTACGATCATCGCTGCCAGCTCGGTAAAAAGCTGGCAACAATCACTTCCTCTCACCAATGATATGCAGACGCATAGTACCGAAATAAAAGTGGATGCCCTCCCTGCCGGCGAGTATTTATTAGTGGCCGCCACCGATAAAGAGTTTACCGGTAAAAAAACCATCCTGGGTGCGAGATTCTTTTATGTATCCGGAATAAGTTATGTCAATAATGCAGAAGATTTTTTTGTTTTGAACCGTGACAATGGCCAGCCATTAGCAAAAGCGGCTATCCAGGTTTGGGAACAGCGATATGATTATAAACAATCAAAATACATTAAAGAAAAAGGAAAATCATATTTGACCGATGCGAACGGGTTTTTCAGGATGGAAAGAAAAAAAGATGCAAATAATTACAATAGTTATTCTTACCTGCTCGACATTTCACATAACAATGACCGGCTTTTTATGAATGACCTGATCTATGACTACTATTATTATCGTAATCCGGAAACGGATGAGTCGAAGATCACGACTTCTGTTTTCCTTTTTTCCGACCGCAGTATTTATCGCCCTGGTCAAACCATTTATTTCAAGGGTATCGTATTACTCAAAAATGAAAAAGAAAAAAAAGGAGGTATCCGGAAAGATTATGACGTGACCGTTGTATTGCGTGATGCCAATTATAAGGATGTGGATACCCTGCAGGTAAAAACGAATGAATTTGGTTCTTTTAATGGGAAATTCCAGTTACCCCAAAGCGGCATGAACGGCCAGTTCACTATCTATACAAGAAAGGATGGTGGCAACCTGGGCTTTAAAGTGGAAGAATACAAACGTCCTAAATTCTATGTGGATTACGAACCCATCAAGGGCACGTACCAGGTAAATGATAAAATAAAAGTGACCGGTATCGCCAAAGCTTTTGCGGGTAATAATATAGACGGAGCCAGCGTCAAGTACCGCATAGTTCGTCAACCCCGGTATATCTACTCCTGGTTATTCTGGCGCTGGTGGCAGCCTCCTGCCCAGGAAATGGAGATCGCCCATGGGGAAGTGATCACAGATAAAGACGGAAAGTTTGTGGTAGAATTCACGGCCATCCCTGACCTGACGATCGAAAAGAAGTTTGAACCGGTGTTTGATTATACGGTTTATGCGGATGTCACAGATATCAATGGCGAAACCAGGAGTGGCCAGGAAATGGTATCCGTGAGTTATAAAGCATTGATGCTGGTCGCCGATATACCTGAAACATTACCGGCCGATAGCTTGAACATGCTTTCGATCCGTACCCAGAATATAAATGGCGAATATGAACCGGCGAAGGTGAAAGTAACCATCACCCGGCTGAAAGAAGAAAAACGCCTTATCCGGGAACGTTATTGGGAAAGACCCGACCAGTTTGTGATGACAAAAGAAGAATATATCCGCAACTTCCCTTATGATGAATACGACAATGAAAGTGACTATAAGAGCTGGGAGAAAGGTCAGCAGGTCTTTGACAAGACAGATTCGGCGAGAGACAATGGACAATGGGCAATTGACAATGGGCAATTGGCAACAGGCAATAAGAAATTCGAAAGTGGTTTTTATGAGATTGAAATGGAAACCAAAGATAAAAATGGAGAAATAGTAAAGGATATCAAATACATTGAATTGTTTGATGAAAAAAACAACCAGTTGAATCGTCCAGAATATTTGTGGAACGGCTTATCGAAAACGACAGTTGAACCAGGCGAGACAGCCAGCGTGGAATTTGGAACTTCAGCTGACAATTTATTCGTTGTGCAACAATTGGACAGGGGAACCAGCAACCAGCAACCAGCAACCAGCAACTACACATTCCTTACCCTCTCCAACGAAAAGAAAATTTTCACTTTCCCCGCAGCGGAATCGGACCGGGGCGGTTATGGGGTGGGTTGGATGTTTATCAGGCATAATCGTTTTTACCAGATCAATCAAACCATCAGTGTACCCTGGTCAAACAAAGCATTGAAAATTGAATATGCCACCTACCGTGATAAAACATTACCGGGTAGCGAAGAAAAATGGAAACTGAGAATAAGCGGCTATAAAAATGAAAATGTAGCGGCTGAAATGTTGGCTAGCATGTATGATGAATCGCTTGACCAGTTTTACCCACATAACTGGAGTCAGCCCTATATCTGGCCCTCTTATTATAATAGCCGGAGCTGGAGTGGTTCAGTAAATTTTAATAAAATAGAATCCACCCAGCGATATATAAATACCGAGGAAACAAAATATGTGGATAAACGATATGATTACCTGTTCTCAAATATGGGTGGTGCAGATGAAGTATTCGGATATGATATGATTGGAGGAAATAAAAAGATGATGCGGATGTCAAAACCGACAACGGTTATGGCAGATGGAGCTATCACAGAAGAAAAAAGACAACCAGGTGAAATGGACTTTACAATGAATGTAGCTTTAAAACAAAAAGATGGTGATGGTAAAAATGATCAATCTGATAAAGAACAAAGAAAGAATCAACAGCCAGGACAAGCTTCAGGCGATGTCCAGGTTCGTAAAAACTTTAACGAAACCGCTTTCTTTTTTCCTGATCTGCATACCGATTCAACAGGGGCTATTGAATTCTCTTTCACCATGCCGGAAGCCCTGACCAAATGGAAGTTCATGGCGTTGGCCCATACAAAAGACGCGGCTTTTGGGAGTAGTACTAAAGAGATCATTACGCAAAAAGACCTGATGGTTCAACCCAACCCTCCCCGTTTTTTAAGGGAAGGGGATAAAATGGAATTCAGCTCCAAGATCGTGAACCTTACAGCAAAGGAACTGACCGGGAATGCCTCGTTCCAGCTTTTTGACGCTACCACCAACGAACCTATAGATGGCTGGTTCAACAATATGGCGGCCAATCAATATTTTACGGTGGCGGCCGGTCAAAGCGAGGTGGTGAAGTTCCCGATACAGGTTCCCTATCTATTTAATAAAGCTCTGGTCTGGAGGATCGTTGCCAAAGCTGGTGACTTTAGTGATGGCGAAGAAAACGCCTTACCTGTATTGACCAACCGGATGCTGGTGACAGAGACCATGCCCTTACCCATGCGGGGAACAGGAACAAAGAATTTCAGCTTCGAAAAATTAATAAACTCAGGATCTTCTGAAA
>JADGPW010000031.1 GCA_017882265.1 Chitinophagaceae bacterium
AAAGCTGTTGTACTTACACAGGCCAGGGAGGCCCAGGCCCCGCATGCGCCTGACAATAATTGTATTCTTGTTCCTGCAGTATTAAAACTGGCCCCAATATTACTCAGCGTGATAGTGGGATACGCTGTTTGGGCAGTGAATTTATACCATACATCCGCAGAGCTTGCATTACCACATGCTCCCGGCACTCCAGCCGTTAAATTAGAAGCATATAAAGAACCTGCAGTATTAACACAACTTATTCCTGAAGTTAATGTGATAGCACTTGCGCAGGCATCATTGGCAGGTGCCGGATCAGTGATACAAATATTAAAGGTACCGGTGGCATTCGGATCGGTATACACCCTGACATAATAAGTTGTATTAATGATAAGACCGGATGCTGTAAGGCTGGTATTACCGCAGGCCAGGGAGGTAAGAGCACCGCATGAACCTGAGAAAAGCTGGACTCGCGGGTTGGCGGGAGCGCTGCTCAGTGTAATAGTAGGATTTGGTGATTGGGCCACAAAAGTATACCATACGTCGTTCCTGCTAGCCACTCCACACCCAATACTCGGAATAGCTGTATAGGTGGCAGAAACAAGTGTTCCTGCTGTATTGACACAGGTTGGCCCCGATGTTAACGCGATTGCGTTGGCACATAGATCATTGGCGGGTGCCGGGTCGGTAATGCAAATATTAAATGTACCGGCAGCATTCGGACTCGTATACACCCTGATTAAATAAGTAGTTCCGACGGTAAGGCCAGAAGCTGTAAGGCTGGTAGTACCGCAGGCCAGTGATGTAAGAGCAGCGCATGTACCTGAGAAAAGCTGAATTTGCGGGTTAGCAGGAGTACTACTAAGTGTAATAGTTGGATTGGGTGTTTGGGCTACAAATTTATACCAAACATCATTCCTGGTGGCCACACCACACCCAATAGTTGGAATAGCGGTATAAGTGGCGGCAACCAGTGTTCCTGCTGTATTGACACAGGTTGGCCCCGAGGTTAACAAAACAGCATTGGCACAAAGATTATTTGCCGGTTGCGCAAATGAAAATAGGGGCAAAGAAAAATTGAAAAGGAAAAGTAAACTGAAACCTAACAAATAAGTTTTGTAATGAAAGCAGCGTTTCATGACCCAATAATTCGGTTTTTCTGATGTTGGATACACAAACAAAATAAGTGAATCCACATATAAAAAGCAATAGTATTTTCACTCGATTATTATACGGGCTTTTACTATTGAAAATTACGCGGAAACACTGATGAAACTAAAAGAATCATTGAGTATTTTGCAATCCAAAATCCAAATCCATGACAAAAACAGCTGCCTGTTATTTCTATTTATCGTGTTTATTATTAATTTCTTCCACAGTAATAGCTCAACCGGCGAACGACAATTGCTCCGGCGTAATAACCTTAACTAATGGTACGCCTGTAGCAGGTACAGTTTGGGCTGCTACAGCCAGCGGTGGTATACCGGTCGGGTGCGGTATTGGTAATCCCGATGATGATGTATGGTATAAATTTACTACCCCTGCAGCGGCTGGAAATAATGCAACAATATCATTATCTTCTATAGGGAACGACCTGGATGCAACAGGTGCGATCATACAGCTTTTTTCAGCTTCCGGGGCCTGTTCCGGTTTTGCATCATTAGCCTGTGCTAATGGCGCGATTGCTCCTTTGGTTATTAATACGTTATCAAATAATACGACCTATTATGTTCGTGTATATTCATATGCTTCGGGCGGTTTAGCCAGCTCAGGCGGATCGGTATTTACAATAACATATACGGCGGCTATTGTGCCATCAAATGATGAATGTATTAATGCCATATCTCTCCCAACCAGTGGCTCCTGTCTTAATTCATACGGATGGTTGCAAAATGCAACTACAAGCAGTGGCGTCCCTGCAACCTGTGGCACTGCCAAGTATGATGTGTGGTATAAGTTTGTAGCTTCAAAACCTAACCCAACGATAACACTTAGCAACCTTGGTACAAACATCAGTGGTAATGTCCGGCTTCAACTCCTTTCCGGATCCTGTGGATCGTTGGTTTCGCTTAACTGCGGAAATACATCAATAACTGCATCGGGCCTAACTACCGGGTTGACTTATTACGTAAGAGTATATTCTAATACAGCGAGCGGCAGTACTTTTTCGAGTAATGCAGATTTTAATTTATGTATTACAAACCCCGGTGCTGCAATTGTAGTAGATTCAACTGTAGCGCTTTTTACAATGGATACGGTGGCAAAGAATTTAGGGTATCCCTGGGAAATAACATATGGTCCGGATGATTCCTTATGGATAACTGAAGCAAGAGGCTATCGGGTACTTCGAATCAGTGCTTCAAGAACACAGGCAAATCTGAACGTGGCGCCTCAACAGATATTGAAATTACCGCTTGGAAGTAACGGTAACCCCGGCCCAACTTTCGATCGTACGGTAGGCACCTGGCCGCAGGGAGGAATGGAAGGTCTTGTTATTCACCCGGAATTTGCTACCGACCCTACCAAACAATGGGTTTATATTGCATATGTGTATGGAGGTACCTGTCCCTCAAGTCCGCCATCTAACACACCATGTGTTTTCCGGTCAAAAATTGTCCGGTGCCAGTTTTATTATGCCGGGGATGCCGGAAATCCTACCAGTTTACCACACCGGGATACGCTTGTGATCAAGGATACGGTGATATCAAACCTCCCGGGAAGTAATGATCATAATTCCGGCCGATTAGTCATTGGACCTGTAAAAGAAGGATCGGGTACTCCAACCTATAAACTTTATTATACTATTGGAGATATGGGCGCAGGTCAGTTCAATAATGATACAAGGACCAACAATGCACAAAATAAAGACACCTGTGAAGGAAAAGTACTCAGGTTGAATACAGAACCAGATGGGGATGCCTCCTTTGGTGTTACACATGATTATAATACCTGGCGGCAATGGATACCCAACGATAATCCTTTTACACATTCCGTCTTTACAACACTAAGAACCCCAATATTCAGTTATGGCCATCGAAATGCACAGGGCCTGGCATGGGGTAACGTGAATGGAACCTGGCGGCTGTATAGTTCTGAACATGGAGACAGGTCCGGCGATGAAGTAAATATTATACAGGCAGGTAATAATTACGGTTGGCCCAAAGTCACTGGAATGGCCGATAATAATTATACTACTTACGACGATCTTACTAATGGCTTTACAACTAATGATGTCCTTGCAAATGCGCAGGTTAGTGATGAAACTACATTTGCAGACAACACGCCCAACTTTACCCGGCCCATGTTTGATTTCTTTAACTGGAGTGCTGCCCAGATCCAGACACTGGATGTAAACAATATTTTTACCTGGCCCACGATTGCCCCTTCCAGTATTGATTTTTATAATGGTAATATACCCGGGTGGAAAAATTCTTTATTGGTGACATCCCTGAAATACGGTTTGTATCGCCTGAAATTAAATGCAAACGGAGATTTTGTAGATAGTACATCATCGGTTAACGATGTAGATACATTACCGCTGCTGCATGGTTGGCGGGTTAGAGACATTGCAATTAACCCTCTCCCTAACAGTGGTCAGTTTTGGGCCATCACCGATAGTTCAGGTTCTACTTCGGGCCCCACGGGAGGATTTAACGGGGGCAACCAGTCTACACAAAATGGAGGGAGAGTGCTCCGGCTTACCTATAAATCATTGCTAATACTTCCTGTCGAATTTATATCTTTCCAGGGCCATTTATTAACTGAGCGTACAATAAGACTAGACTGGGAAACAACTAATAGCCAGGATCTTTCATATTTCGAAATAGAGAAATCACTTACTAATTCCTCTTTTACTACCATTGGACGGGTTTCAACCGGTCATCCTTATAATTTCATTGATATTTCCCCAAATATCGGTACCAATTATTACCGCATTAAAGAAGTTACTCTTAGCGGAAATATTGTGTATAGTAAGATAATCAATATCATATTTGACAATTCATCGTTTATGCTGACAATATATCCAAACCCGGTAAGAGATATGCTTAAGCTGAGGATATCATCGTTAAAACCGGATAATATAAGCATCCAGGTTACTGATGTGGAGGGACGGGTAATATATAATCAGGCAAAACAAATTTCCGGTGGAATTAATGAATTTCAGATTGGTACTACAACCTGGCCCCCCCAGTTATATTCAGTTAAGGTAACCGGAACCAATAACCAGGTGCTTAGTTCAGAAAAATTTATCAAACAATAAACGGATTAAACCGCGTTAATGTTCATTATTCCAGGGCAGCGCCCGAAGAAACCTCCTCCGGAATGGGGAGGTTTTTTATTGCTGAGGTTGTATAATTTACATTTGTATTCATGTACACCCTGAAGAAATCACTTGGCCAGCATTTTTTAAAAGACGAAAATATCTGCCGGAAGATCGTATACGTATTACGGCAGCATTCGTTCACCCAATTGCTGGAAGTGGGCCCGGGAGCAGGGGCATTGACAAAATATATAGTTTCTATTCCAGGGATCCATTTCAAAGCGGTGGAGCTTGATGATGAAAAGGTTGACTATCTCCTGGCCCAATACCCGTTATTGAAAGACAATATCATTCGCCAGGATTTTCTTGAAATGGAAAAACCTTTCGAAGGGAAATTCACGATCATTGGTAATTTCCCTTATAATATTTCCTCCCAGATACTGTTTAAAACCCTGGAATGGAAACAGGAGGTGGAATGCCTGGTTGGAATGTTTCAAAAGGAAATGGCACAACGGGTAGCCGCCAAGGAAGGGAGTAAAGTATACGGAGTTATCAGCGTGCTGGTACAGGCGTTTTTTAATGTGGAGTATTTATTTGATGTGCAGCCTGAATGCTTTCAACCGCCCCCTAAAGTAAAAAGCGGTGTGATAAGGTTATTGCCAAAGCAGGAAATATTGCCCATGAAAAGTGAAAGCCAATTTTTCCTGTTGGTCAAAACAGCCTTTAACCAGCGGCGTAAAATGCTGAGAAATGCGGTAAAAAGTTTATTTGCGGCTGACATATTAGAAGATGAATTGTTTAAAAAGAGGGCTGAGCAATTAAGCGTGAAACAGTTTGCTGAACTTAGTTTTAAAATGCAATGAAGAAAGTTATCATTACAGGGAGCACCCATGAATATTTGGTAAACCACCTGCGGGAATTGGGTTACGAAGTGATCTATGAACCCGCCATTACTTACGGGGAGTTAAGCGCCTGTATACAGGAGGCGGAAGGACTGGTCGTTACTACCCGCCTTACAATAGATAAAGCCCTCCTGGAGAGAGCTGTTCGTTTAAAATGGATAGGCCGGCTGGGCAGTGGTATGGAATTAATAGATATTGAATTCGCTAAAACAAAAGGTATTATCTGTGTCAGCAGTCCTGAGGGAAACCGGGATGCCGTGGCCGAACATGTATTAGGCATGTTGCTGAGCCTGATGAATAATATTTCTTCTTCTAATAATGAGATCAAACAAGGTATATGGCGTAGAGAGGAGAACCGGGGAACCGAACTAAACGGAAAAACGATCGGTATCATCGGGTATGGTAATACTGGCAGCAGTTTTGCAAAACTGCTGCAACCCTTTAATGTTACGGTATTGGCTTATGACAAATACAAATTTGATTTTGGAAAAGATTATATCCGGGAAGCAAATTTAGAGCAGGTGGGTCGTTACGCCGATGTCATCAGTTTCCATGTACCCTTAACAGACGAAACATTACACATGGCGGACGCCCGTTTTTTTAATAGTTTAGAACGAAGACCCTGGTTCCTGAATACAGCAAGAGGCAAAGTAGTGAGTATTGAGCAACTTATTATTGCACTCAAAGAGCAAAAGATCGCTGGCGCCGGATTAGATGTGCTGGAAAATGAAAAGATCGGATCCTATACTGCGGAAGAAAAAAAGCAGTTGGATTGGCTGCTGGCCCGGCCGGACGTAATAATTACTCCGCATATTGCCGGATACAGCCGGGAAGCTTCTTATAAAATGGCAAAAGTATTGTTAGATAAAATATTGCATTAAAAAGCCAACACTATATTCGTTACCATTGGTTTTTCAATAACTATGCCATTGCATTATGCCGGAAAAGCGGTAGTGTCAGGTTTTCGACTTTTGAACCACGTCGGGCATAGGAAAGATAATGTCCACATTAGGTTCTATGTGCGGATTAATACGTCTCTATGTGATTGCTATGTGGTTCAAAACCAGACACTACCGAAAAAGCTGGTTTTTGTCTTGAGAAAAAAAAGTTGTACGATCAGTCTGCCCGGGGATTTATCATTTTAAAATTGTTTCTTATCTTTATGGGACAATTCTGCAACGCTTCAGCACAACTGGGGCGTTGTTATTTTTTTATTTTATCAAAGGAGTTGAACATGAGTGATATTCAATACGTGACCAGGGAAACACTGGATCAAATGAAAATTGATCTGCAGCGGATGAAAGGAGTGGATCGCCCTGCTGCCAGCCGGGCTATAGCGGAGGCGCGGGATAAAGGCGACCTGAAAGAAAATGCGGAATATGATGCCGCCAAGGAAGCCCAGGGTTTACTGGAGGCAAAGATCGCCGCCATGGAAGGGGCATTGGCTACTTTCCGGGTACTGGATGAAGCCAATATTGACACCAGCAAAGTATCTATCCTTACTAAAGTTACATTGACCAACCTGGGCACTAAAAAGCAGGTTACCTATAAAATTGTCAGTGAAAAAGAAGCCGATCTGAAAAACGGTAAGATATCAGTTACCTCACCCATAGGTAAAGGTATATTGGGAAAAGTAGTGGGAGATACAGCAGAGATCCAGGCTCCTGCCGGCGTATTGAGATTCAGGATCGAAAATATAACGGCGTAGATAGATAAAAGATAATAGTGAATAGATAATAGTTTCTCAAATTCGAAAAGATATTACAGCCTTGTAACTTTCTCAATACTGTAATACATTTTCTGCTGAAGGCATTATTAACTATTCACTATTATCTCTGTTAGTGTGTAAAAATAAAACCTCTTGGCAACATGACCCTGTTTTCAAAGATCATTGCGGGTGAAATACCCAGTTATAAGATTGCCGAAAATGAGAAATTCTTCGCCTTCCTGGATATTTTCCCATTAAGAGAAGGTCATGTGCTGGTCGTACCCAAAACAGAAGTAGATAATCTGTTTGATCTTCCGGAAGAATATTTGAAAGAAATATTACTGTTTGCACGACCCATTGCGCAGGCGATTGAAAAAGCTTTTACATGCAACCGGTGCGGCATCAGTGTCATTGGACTGGAAGTTCCACATGCGCATGTTCATCTTATTCCTATCAGTTCTTCCAATGATCTCAATTTTACTCAACATAAACCGAAGGCTTCGGAGGAAAGTCTGAAGAAAGCACAGGAAAAAATACTTAAGGAAATGTCGAACAGATGAACAAGGAATATCGAATGATGAAATTATAAAGTCATTAAATCACCTTCGATATTCTTAATTCCTTGTTCAGCTGTTCGATATCCTTCCCGGGTTCTTCTTAATAAAATCATCCCATCCAGTTAGCTTTTTGGAAACTTTTCCCAATACAGAATTGGTTTGAAAGTGATGGCATAAGGCTACAGCCAGGGCATCGGTAGCGTCATATTGTTTTGGATGTTCTTTAAATACTAATAGTGTTTGAAGCATTTTCATCACCTGTTCTTTATCCGCATTACCGTTGCCGGTGATAGATTGTTTTACTTTTTTAGGAGAATATTCCGTGACGACTAATCCGTGCCGGATGGCTGCCGCAATGGCGACCCCTTGTGCCCGGCCGAGCTTTAACATACTCTGTACATTTTTACCAAAGAAAGGCGCTTCAATGGCAAGGTCAGTGGGTTGATACTTCGTGATCAATCCGCTGACGGTATTAAAGATGAGCTGGAGTTTTTTATAAACATCTTTAACTTTCCCCGGTTTTAATACACCCAGCTCCAGCAATGAAACTTCATTTCCTTTTATTGATATTAACCCATACCCCATCACGAGTGTGCCAGGGTCGATGCCAAGGATTATTTTAGGAGGCTTTTGCAAACAGGAATGTATTTTTACAAGATTAATGAAGCTGAACCGAAATATCAAAATCTTCATCAATTACTTCCTTGGGCCCCTGCTCTTTGTTTGGCTATCATGGTCCATTTACCGGGAAATAAAACGCCAACCGGACCTGGGAAATGCCTGGCGGCGGATCCGCGAATCATTTCATAGCCCCTTACTCTGGAATGGAGTTGCTGTAATAGGACTGATGGTCGTGAACTGGTCGATCGAAGCATATAAATGGAAAATATCCATCAGGCAAATTCAGCGGGTCCATTTTTTAAAAGCATTCAAAGCCGTGCTATCGGGTCTTTCTTTTTCCGTAAGCACCCCCAACAGGATAGGGGAGTACCTGGGAAGATTAATATATATGGATGAGGGCAACCGGTTAAAAACGATATCCATCACTATTGTCGGCAGTATCAGCCAGCTGATCATTACCCTGTTGATGGGCTGTATTGGATTGTTCATACTCCGTTCGGATATTGAAGCGGGTCATCTTGTTTCATCCCTTTGGTTAAAGGTGGTTTTGTACGGGGTGATAGCTGTCGGGTTGATTTTAACACTATTTTATTTTCGCTTATCCTGGCTGATCAGGTGGGTGGACCGCTTACCGGGAAGCAACCGCTTTGCATACCTGGTACAGGCTTTAGAAGATTTTGATGCAACTTTACTGCTGAGGTTATTGTCCTTATCCTTGTTAAGATTTATCGTATTTATCGTACAATATTACCTGTTGTTTCGTTTATTTGACGTGTCGATCACATGGTGGCAAAGTTTTTGGGCGGTGAGTGTTTCCTTCCTGGTGCTGGCGGCCATACCCTCCTTTGCCATTTTAGAATTAGTGCAACGGGGGTATGTCACCAAAACCATTGTAGGCCTTTACAGTACAAACATCGCGGGAATTGGGCTGGCCACAGCGGGCATCTGGCTTATCAACCTGATCATCCCGGCCATTATAGGGAGCTTATTAATCTTAAGTATTAAAAAGATATATACCAATAAAAATGAAGAGACTTAAACTTATTGTACCATTGGCGTTAGCGTTGTTCAGTTTTTCAACCAAATCAGATCCGACCCCCCAGGATAATTTTTGCGGCACCCGCAACATTTCCTTTAAAGTGGATGAAGAGGTATCCTTTACCGTATATTATGCCGTGGCAGGCATCTATATAAATGCAGGGGATGCCACCTTCATCAGTAAATTGGAGACCATCAATAACCGCCCCGTTTTTCATATCACGGGCGAGGGAAGAACTAACCCCTCCTATGACTGGATCTATAAGGTGAGGGATAAATATGAAACCTTTCTCGATACCGCTACGATGCAGCCATTAAAATTCATCCGGAATGTAAATGAAGGGGGTTATAAAAAATACCAGAATGTGACTTTTAATAAAACGGCGAATACAGCCGTAGCCACCGATGGTGTATTTAAAGTGCCTGCCTGTATACAGGATGTAGTAAGCGCTATGTATTATGCCCGTAATCTTGATTTTTCCCAATTACAACCGGAAGATAAAATACCTTTTTCCATGTTCCTTGATAACGAGGTAGATAATATGTATATCCGATATCTCGGCGTCGAAGAGATCAAAACAAAATTTGGCAAATTCAGAGCCATTAAGTTAAAACCGTTGTTATTAAAAGGACAGATCTTTGAAGGCGGTGAGAATATGACAGTTTGGGTAACGGACGATCTTAACCATATCCCGGTAAGAGTAGAAAGTCCGTTGGTGGTGGGAAAAGTTAAGATCGACATGATGAGCTATGATAATCTTCGCCATCCGTTGACATCTCTTCTTAAAAGAAAATGAGCCGGTCAGGGAGAATGGGCAATAGACAAAGGGTCTCAATTGCTAATTGCCAATTGCATATTGCCAATTGTCTATTGCTAATTGTCTATTGCTAATTAAATTTCTTCTAATTTAAAAAACTCTTTCGGCCGAATACCTCTTTCTGTTCGCTGCAGGTTGCAGCATTCATATACCGGATCATGTTCGAAAAAAAGATAGTAATCGTTTTCAACGGCTTCTTCCAGGAACGATCTCTTTTCATTCAATGTAGTTAACGGGAACATATCATATGCCATTACATAGGGTAAAGGGATATGGCCATGCGAAGGTAAAAGATCGGCCATGTAAACAATCGTTTTATCCTGGTAACGGATCAGCGGCAGCATCATTTTTTCAGTATGACCGCTGACGAACAACACAGAGAAATGTTGTGTAAATGAAGTCCTGCTCAATTGGCTATCCTCTTCACCCGCCACATCAATATACTGTAACCGGCCGCTTTCTTTGATCGGCAAAATATTTTCTTTCAAAAAGGAAGCTTTCTCCCGTTCATTGGGATGCACCGCCCAATCCCAGTGGGCTTTGTTACTCCAGTACACTGCATTTTTAAAAGCAGGGGCCAGTTTCTCTCCTTCCCGCACAATGCTTCCTCCACAATGGTCAAAATGAAGATGGGTGAGAAAAGCATCTGTTATATCATCTTTATTAAATCCATATTTAGCCAGCGATTTATCAAGGGTATCATCTCCATGCAGGTGATAATGACTAAAGAATTTCGCATCCTGCTTATCCCCATTCCCGTTGTCCACCAGGATCAACCTGTTCCCGTCTTCGATCAAAAGACAACGCAACGCCCAGGAACATAGATTGTTCTCATCGGCAGGATTTATTTTATTCCAGATGCTTTTAGGAACGACTCCAAACATGGCGCCGCCATCCAGCTTGAAATAACCTGTATTGATCGTATATAGTTTCATTTTTTTTCGCCCGGGCCTACATCAGGATGCCGGTACTTTTTTTTGCGCCGCTTTTGCATAAAAAAGTAAAAGCAGGCCAATGATAAAATAGATCATTAATGCCAGTACGGAGGATCGCTGAGAACCGGTCAGCTCATTGATGAAACCAAAACTGAACATGCCAATGACAATGGCAATTTTTTCCGTCACATCATAAAAGCTGAAAAACGAAGCCGTATCCCTGGTTTCAGGCATAAATTTAGCATAGGTGGACCGGCTCAGTGACTGAATACCTCCCATGACAAAGCCTACCATAGTAGCTAATGCATAGAATTCATATATTCCTTTTTTCGGGATCATATAACCCGCTATACAAATGCCGATCCAGACCAGCACGCAGATCATCAATGCTGTCAGGTTCCCGGTTTTCGCAGATAATTTTGAAATGGCATAGGCTCCGGGTATCGCGATCAGCTGGATGATCAATATGGCAATGATCAGGTTTTCAGTAGGTAATTGCAGTTCACTCTTACCATACAGGGTGGCAGCCAGCATCACCGTTTGTACTCCCATATTAAAAAAGAAGAATGCCAGCAGGTATCTTTTTAGCAAGGGGAGATGAATGAGCTGGGTAAAGACCTTCTTCAATTCGCGATACCCACTGGTCAATATATTCTTTTGCTCTCCGGTTCCTGCCGGTACAGATCGGGGTAAACGGCTGAGTGAAAACTGGCCAAATCCCCACCACCAGATCCCCACCATTAAAAAACAAAGACGGAACTGGATAGTCGTTGTCACATTTTTTTCATCGACCCCGCCTACCAAACCCGGGAAGAAAACCAGGACAAAACAAATGACCTGTAGTATAACACTTCCCACATAACCGTAGGCGAATCCTTTAGCGCTAACCCGGTCCCTGTCCTCAGGGGCAGCAATTTCCGGGAGGAATGAATTATAATATACCAGGCTTCCCCAGAAACCGACACAGGCGACGATCATGCAAAATATTCCTAACCCCAGGTCAGACACACCCGAACTGACTTTTCCATCTCTTGTATTCAGGAAAAAAAGCAGGGCGCAGGCCACACTTCCCATGGTCAGGAAAAAATTCATGAATTTTTTCTTATTGCCCCGGTAGTCGGCGATCGAAGAAAGCAAAGGTGAGATCAGCGCCACGATCAGCATCGCAAAAGCCAATGCATAATTATAAAGTGAAGTATTCACAAACTCCCTCCCCATGAAATGAACCTTATCCGAAAGAGTCGCTTCATTGTTGTCGCCGGTCACCGCTTCAAAATAGGCGGGAAAAATGGTAGAAGTAATGACCAGGTTATATACTGAATTGGCCCAGTCATACATGGCCCAGCCATTCACCACTTTTTTAGAAGCCGTTTGCATCATGAAGGTTAAAGCATAAAAGTAGGAAAACAGATGCTAACCATTTTTGTAATGCCACAGAAGCACAGAATCACAGAACCTTCTACAAGCTCAGGATATCTGTGTTTCAGTGCTTCTGTGGCAAATGATGGCATGGGTATTCATCAGCGTCTGCAAAAATTAAAAATCAAACGATTTTACTGTATTCAAGTGTACGTCGGTAATCACAAAGGAGTAAGGCGAATTAACAAATACATTGTCTTTGATCTTTTTTGCAACCTCTCCCACTTTAGCCTGGTAGGCTGCATCATTTGCATACTGTTCCTGCATAGGGAATTTCAGCAGGTAACGATCTCCTTCTTTTGTCATATAGATCTCTGATGATCCCCCACTAAAATCACCTGTTTTCACGATAAAATCGGCAATGGTCTTTGCTTCATCATTACTGATATCTTTCCAGTAAAAATTTACATCCCCGGCCGTATCATGGTTATAACCTCCCGGCTCGTTGCTGTTTGTAGTAGCAGTATTTTCTGTTTTTTTCTCCTGGGTTGCCAGTAATGCTTCCGCTTTATCCTTATTATAAGGAAGGGAGGTTATATCCTTCATCTTGTTATCCGCCAGGAAAACATTCACGGGTTGATTGTCAAAAACATTTTTTGAGATCAAAGCGCCAAAAAGTTCAAACCCTTCATCGGCATTACCCGCCTCTTTTAGTTTCTTTTCATTTACCACAAAACGCAGATCATAACCCGCCGTTTTTGCTTTCTGTAATTGCACCGATTTTTCCGTGCTGTCGAAGTAGCCGGATTTTTTCAGGTAGTCAGCCAGCTTTTGCGCATCGGTCTTCGAAATGCCGTCGCCTTTGTAATAGACTTCCCCTTTTGTTCCTTCTACCGTTATTTTTTTGCCATAGTTAGTGCATGAACCCAATACTATTACCAGGGCTGTAAAAAGTAAGGAAAATTTAATAATTGCTTTCATGGTCTTTATGTTAGGTTTTGTACAAATAAAAGATCTGGGAAACCACTAATCCTGAAACGATGGTGTTTATGGCTTCACGGACTTTCCTCTGGTTATTGGTTAGGAGTATTAGCAGTTGAGTCTGTCTCAGATGCCGTAGAGTCAGTATTAGTAGTAGCTGGTTTCATTTTTTCAATCAGATCATTTACCACATTTTTATCATAGGGAAATGATTGCAGGTCTTTGAAATGGGAGTCAGCTAAAAAGATATTGACCGGCTCGTTATTATACAATTGAACCGAGAGGGCTGCACCGATCCGCTGGTAGGCTTTAGCGGCTTCCGGATTCGCTTTTAATTTGTCTTCATCTACGGCAAAGCGGACATCATAACCACCCGTTTTTGCTTTCATGAGCTGAACACTTTGGTTGACCGCATCATTAAAATAATGGACTTCATCTTTCAGGTAGGTGCCTAATTTCCGGGCATCGGCTTCCGTCACGCTATCGCCTTTATAATACACATCGCCTTTGACACCTTCGATGGCAACTTTTTTGCCGTAGTTGGTACAGGCTGTCAATACGGTGACAGCCAATAAAGAAAGGATTAAAAATTTCATGGTGTTTTTTTTAAGATTATTAATAATAAATAAATATAGGTTATCCGCTGATAACTTTTGTCAATAATAAAATAAGCAGGGCGATCCCCGCCAGGATACGATAAATACCAAATACCTTAAACCCGTGTAATTTCAAATAGGTAATAAAAAAACGAATAGCCAGCAATGCCACCCCAAAAGCCACCAGATTTCCCAGTACAAAAGCAATCGTATTTTCAGAGGTATCCATGATGAGCTGGTATCCTTTCCGAACCACACCATCGTGTGACCATTTTTTTACCAGTAGGGAATAGGCGGTAGCGGCGAACATGGTAGGCACCGCCAGGAAAAAAGAAAATTCAGCAGCCAGGTTCCGGGTGAATTTCTGCGTCAGTCCGCCGATGATAGAAGCGGCACTCCGGCTTACACCGGGAACCATGGCAATGGTTTGCCATAATCCTACGATAAATGCTTTGCCATAACTTACCTGGTCATCTGATTCAATGGAGGGGGCTTTAAATAGGGCATCAATGAATAATAAAATAATACCACCGGCCAGCATGGCGATCGCCACAGTGGTCGGACTTTCCAGCAATTGGTCTATTTTATCCGAGAAAAAATAACCCAGCACCAGGGCCGGTATCACACCCACGATCAATTTAGCATAGAACTGCCAGTGCCGGAATGCAAAGAATTTTTTCCAATATAATATGACCACGGCCAGGATAGCGCCGAATTGAATGGACACTTCAAACAATTTGGTGAATTCATCTTTCTGTATACCCAGGAGGGAGCTGGTAATGATCATATGCCCGGTTGACGAAACCGGCAGGAATTCTGTTATTCCCTCTACAACGGCAAGAACGATTGCTTCTGCAATATTCATATTGTGCTGATTAGTGATGCAACATAAAAAAAAGGCGATGAAATTTTCATCGCCCGGTATTATTTATCTTAAGAAAGAACCGGTTGATCACGCTTCTTTTGGTGGTTTCCTGAAAATGGCAAACATCTCGATCACCAACCCGGCCAGGATCAGTAAAGGCGCAACAGTGACACGCGTAAAACTATACACCGAATTTTTGTTAAACACATTCGGGTCCGTGCTTTTTCCGCCGGCCAGCAGGATCATGCCAATGGCGATCACGATCAGGCCGACCAGCATCCACTTGTAATTCTCTTTGCCAAAAATAGACGGGGTTGCTTTGTCACTCATGTTGATGCATTTTGGGGGGGCAAGATAAGTAAAATAGATAAAAGATAATAGTGAAAAGATAATAGTGTCTTCTCCGGAAAAGGCCTTACAGATTTGAAATACATTCAAAGCTGTAAGGCCTTTTCAGATTTAATGAACTATTCACTATTATCTATTCTCTTTTACCTAATAAAGATCATCCAGTTTCATCCGCAAATATTTCAATACACTGCGATTCGTGCTGAACAGGGTAATACAGATCCCCAGGATGATTAAACCCAGGAAAAGAAGGATCAACCCCGTCGTATCATGGATAGCTTTCATTTCAGGCACATATCCTTCTGCGAGCAACACCAATAAGAATACAGCTATGGCAGCTATGGCACCGCTGATAGCACCATTGATGATAGCCCTGATATTAAGCGGTTTAGCAATGAACCATCGGGTAGCCCCCACCATCTGCATGGTTTTGATCAAAAAACGGTTACTGAACATAGCCAGCCTGATCGTGTTATCTATAAGAAAAATAACCACGAAAGCAATGATCAGTGCAATGATCAGCAGCACAATGCTCACGATCCTGATATTCTTGTTCATTTTCCCGATCAAGGCATCCGGGTAATGGACCTCTTTGACATATACATTCTGCAAGAGGTCTTTCCGGATATTGGCAAGCGTATCGGTATTTAAATATCCTTTTTTAATTTTAAAATCAATGCTGTTATCCAGGGGGTTCTCGGTCAGTATTTTATCCCAGCTTTCATTTCCATCAGAGATGTATTTCTTTTTTGCCATCTCCTTGGTCGTATACACATAACTTCTGACATAGGGCCTGGCAGCGATATAATGAACCAGCGCGACACTGTCTTTTGGGTTCAGATCGCCACGGAGATAAACATTGACTTCCACGCTTTCTTTGAAATGATCGCCCAGCTTATTGGCGTTGATCACCAGCCAGCCGATGATCCCCAGCAAAAACAAGACAAGGGTAACCCCGAGCACCGACATAAAGTAAGAGGGTTTTCCACGTTTGATAGAAGCTTTACCAGATTGGGACATGAGTACTGAATTTGTTCCAAAGGAAGTCCTTCGGAGGATTTAACAGGAAGGTCCGACCGGAACTATTACCTGGAAAAAGATTTTGTTTTAACCTTCGTTCGCATGGGCAAAAATAACAGATTTCGTCCTTCAATCCGTATTTTTGTTACCCCGAAGTGCCTGTTCGGAGCCATCTAACGATTGAATGCGGCTGATATTTTAGCTGCGGGTGAATGAATTGCAAAAGAAGCATTGTTTTAAGTCTTCTTTCACAATGCGCCAATCATAAGATACCCATAGCAAGACAAATTTTATAACCCTAACAGTTCCTTTCGGAAAAGGATCAACAATGGAATACAAATTCAGGGACATAGAAAAGAAATGGCAGGAATGGTGGTCAGCCCAAAAAATATACCGGGTGATGAATGCATCGACCCGGCCTAAATGTTATGTGCTGGACATGTTCCCTTATCCCAGCGGCACGGGTTTACACGTGGGTCATCCCCTGGGCTATATCGCCAGTGATATTTATAGCCGGTACAAAAGATTGAAAGGCTTCAACGTCCTGCACCCGATGGGGTTTGACAGTTTTGGTTTACCGGCTGAACAATATGCATTGGATACCGGTCAGCATCCTGCCGAGACCACTAAAAAAAATATAGCCACCTTCAAGGCCCAATTAGATAATATCGGTTTTTGTTACGACTGGGACCGGGAAATACAGACCAGCGATCCTTCATTTTATAAATGGACCCAGTGGATCTTTTTGCAATTGTTTGACAGCTATTATGACCGTCAAAAGAATAAGGCAGAAAATATAGCTCTATTAATTGAAGTTTTTCAAAAAGAAGGAAATGTTCGCCACCCAATTCCCAACCTTGCCTACCGGCAGGCAGGTCCCCAATTCCGTATTCCTTTTTTTAGGGCTGATGAATGGAAAGACTTTGATGAAAAAACGCAACAGGATATTCTCATGCAATACCGTCTTGCTTATTGTGGCTATGGGGAAGTGAACTGGTGCGAGGCGCTGGGAACGGTGTTGGCGAATGATGAAGTAGTGAACGGCGTAAGTGAGCGTGGCGGCTATCCCGTGGTGAAAAAGAAATTACGGCAATGGTATCTGCGAATCACAGAATATGCCGATCGTTTGCTGGAAGGATTGGGAAAAGTGGATTTCAGTGAAGCGATGAAGGAGATGCAGACGAATTGGATAGGGAAGAGTAGTGGGGCGGAGATCAATTTTCAGGTCAAGCCCCCTCTAACTCCCCCTAAGGGGGAGGACACGACTCCGAAATATCAAACAGCTCACCTGTCATTGTACAGCATAACAAAGATGCTTTCGGAAGAAAAAAGGAAAAACCCTACACCCGAAGAACTGATCATGTGGCAGTTACTTCTGGCAAATAAAACAGGGTTTCATATCAGGAGGCAACATATTATTGGTACTTATATTGTTGATTTTGCCTGCCTGGACAAATTAACAACTATTGAAATAGATGGCGGATATCATAATACCCCTGAGACATTGTTTTATGATAAAGAAAGAACTGCTTTTTTAAAAGCAAACGGGTTTACTGAATTGCGATTTACCAATGAAGAAGTAAAAGAAGATGCAGGGATTGTTGTTAAAAAAATAATCGAATTCCTTTCCAAGCTTCCTTCGATATCCCGAATATCAGAGTCTTCGAAAGTCTCCCCCTTAGGGGGAGATTTAGAGGGGGCCCCCATGCTCAAAGTCTACACCACCCGCCCCGACACCATTTTCGGTGTTGATTTCATGGTCATCTCCCCGGAACACGAATTAGTGGAGATAATAACAACGGCTGAACAGAAAGCTTCAGTAGAAGAATACATCGCCCATGTAAAAAGTCGTAGCGAAAGAGAAAGAATGGCGGAGAAAAAGATCACGGGTGTATTTACCGGAGCGTATGCATTGAATCCTTTTAATGGAAGGGAAATTCCCATCTGGATCAGTGAATATGTATTGGCAGGATATGGCACGGGCGCCATCATGGGAGTACCCTGTGGCGATGAACGTGATCATAAGTTTGCCAAACATTTTAATATTCCCATTACCAATATCATTGGCACCTGGTATAATGGCGAGGAAGCGAATCCCACCAAAGAAGCCATACTGGAGAACAGTGATTTTATAAATGGTCTGGTGATGAAAGATGCAATGGAGATAGTAATTAGTAAAATGGAGGAATTGGGAATCGGAGTAAGAAAGGTTAATTATAAAATGCGGGATGCTGCTTTTAGCCGTCAACGCTATTGGGGCGAGCCCTTCCCGATCAAATGGATAAATGGCATAGCCTATCCGCTGGATGAAATGGAGTTGCCTTTGGAATTGCCACATGTTGAAAAATATACTCCGGGACCGGATGGAGAAGGACCCTTGGCAAACATTCCCGAATGGATTCATAAAGGAGTAAAGATTGCTAAGCAATCGGAGTCTTCGGAAGTCTCCCCCTTAGGGGCAACCGAGCAAAGCGAAGGTTGGGAACGAAGTTCGTTAGAGGGGGCCTGGGCTCTAGAAACCAACACCATGCCCGGTTACGCCGGTTCATCCTGGTACTTCCTCCGCTACATGGACCCGCACAATGACAAAGCATTTTGCGATAGAAATATATCCGATTACTGGAACCAGGTAGACCTTTACATCGGTGGAACTGAACATGCCGTTGGTCATTTGCTCTACAGCCGCATGTGGACGAAATTTTTGTATGATATGGACCTGATTAGTTTCGATGAACCATATAAGAAATTGGTAAACCAGGGGATGATAACTGGAAAGTCTTATTTTATTAAAGCCATTGGGTTTCTTGGATACAAAATAGCAGGAGATATAGGCTCAGATCCCAATGCAAAGACTTGGTATATTGTATCAAATGAAATGAAAGAAGAAAATTTAGATTTTCTTAACCCTAAAATTTTATATAGTACAAGTTGGATTAGGCTTAAATATGGTCACCAGTATGTTAATTCAGATGGAAAGTTGAGTAAACAAAACTTTGAAAAATACTTAAGGGAAAGGCCGGATGAATATTTGAGTGTAAACCATAGCAGTTTTTTGATTAAATGGGATAACCGAGATGGTGAAGAATATATTTTTATTAGGGAAGAAGTAGAGAAAATGTCAAAATCAAAATTTAATGTTGAAAACCCAGATGATATAGTATCCAAATACGGCGCCGACACCTTCCGCATGTACGAAATGTTCCTCGGCCCCGTAGAAATGAGCAAACCTTGGGATACAAAGGGCATCGAAGGCGTTCATCGTTTCCTTAAAAAATTCTGGCGCTTATTTGCGGATGAAACAAAAGGCTTGATTGTTATCGATGAACAACCCACACCCGAAGAACTGAAAGTATTACACCAGGCCATTAAAAAAATAGAAAGCGATACCGAACGTTTCAGTTTCAATACCGCCGTCAGCGCATTCATGATCGCTACCAATGAACTGTCCGATCTGAAATGCCATAAACGCTCCATACTCGAACCGTTATTGATATTATTAGCTCCTTATGCACCACATATAGCCGAAGAGCTTTATTATCAGTTACAGAAGCCTCCCCAAACCCCTCCGAAGGAGGGGCTTCGCCACACACAAAGCCAGCTTGATGAAGAGTCAATATCAAAAGAAAATTTCAAATTAGCGGAGAGTTCGAAAGTCCTCCCCTTCGGGGAGGATTTAGGAGGGGCTTCCATCCTCAATGCCTCCTATCCCAAACTGGAAGAAAAATATTTAATCGAAACCACCAAAGAATATCCCATATCCATAAATGGCAAACTCCGGACTACCCTGAATATCTCGTTGGACGCAGAACAATCCGAAGTGGAAAAAATAGTGCTTGAAAATGAAGTCGTAAAGAAATGGCTGGCCGGGAATCCTCCCAAAAAACTGATCTATGTAAAAGATAAAATGATCAATGTGGTCATTTAACCCCGCTGAATAATACCTATAAATCTTTAATGGATTTTAACCTATTTATCAAGGGCTTGCGGTATTATTAACTCCTTTTACGAAAGTGAGCCCTCACTTGGTATAAAAATATCTCATCGCGCAAAATGCGGATCCAAATGCAAGACTGTACTTATCCGGCGGGGAACGATTTTTTAAAGCGCCCGCTTTCCTGTATTTTTCAGGCTGATAAAACGATTTAAATGAAAAAATTTTACCTTGGCATTCTATGTTTACTATTTTTTGGCTCCTCTAATGCACAGGCCCAGCAAAAGCCGGACGCACATTTAACAAATTTTCTCCGGCAAAACCTGGAGCGTCTTCAGCTTACCAATGCGGATGTGGATGACGCGTTAATTAGTAGTGCTTATACAGATCCCAAATCAAATATTCAATATGTGTACCTGCAGCAGGCATGGCAAAACATAAAGGTGTACAACAGTATGCTCACGGTGATCATAAGAGATGATAAACTCTTATCCGTGGCCGGAAAATTTGTAAGTAATATGGCTTCGAAAGCGGGGTTAGCCGGGCCGGTGGTACCGGCCAGCCAGGCTATCACCAGGTCCGCACAATATCTTCACCTGAAATTACCGGTTGGTTTACAGATCACGGAAGACAGGTTTATCGCCGAAAAGAAATTGATCTTTTCCCCGGCAGGTATTGCCAAAAGAAATATTGAAACAGAACTTTTTTGGGTGCCCGCCGATGACAACTCAACCGTGCGGCTGGCCTGGAATGTAAATATTGATGTTCTCCACTCCGCAGACTGGTGGAATATTCGCATTGACGCCATGACCGGTGATTTTGTGGGAAAAAATAACTGGACGGTTTATGAAGACATGGGGACCAGGATTAATAAAAATAATACACGTGATGATCAGCATTCTTTGCAAACGACCCACGATGGGCTCTCTTCTCAGCAAAAGATCGGAGCTCAGTATAAACCAATAACACCCTTTCTTCCCCCGCCGGGTGTGACCAACGCCGCCTATTATGTGGTTCCCTTCCCTTATGAAAGTCCCAGTCACCATGCCCTTGCCGTGGAAAATGAACCCTGGCTAAAATCAGGAGCCGGTAACCCGGCCACCACGGATGGCTGGCAATATGATGGATCGGTTGATTATAATCTTACCCGTGGGAATAATGTATTTGCTTACCTCGATGTTGCCAATTTGAATGCTCCGAATCCGACTACCAACTGGCCCGATACATCAACTACGCCTGTCCCAATATTGAATTTTATTTTTCTACCCAACTTTAATCTTCAGCCCAGCACCGTAACAAATAAAAGAACGGCACTGGCTAACCTGTTTTACTGGAACAACCTGATGCATGATGTGTATTACCAGTATGGATTTAATGAAGTGGCGGGTAATTTTCAAACCGATAATTTAGGACGCGGGGGAAGCGGTGGTGATTATGTTCAGGCGGAGGCCCAGGATGGCGGGGGAACGAATAACGCGAATTTTGCAACCCCGGTGGATGGTCAGCGGCCGCGAATGCAAATGTATTTATGGACGACCGGCGCTGCGATATTTAATGTATTGACTCCGCCGGCTATTGCAGGTTCATATACTGCTGTGGAAGGTGCTTTTAGTACAAATAACCTGTTGATAAATGTAGGTCCTGTTACCGGCCAGGTTATATATTATAATGATAATTCAGGAGGTCTTCATGAGGGATGTGTACCCCCTTCAAATACACTGACAGGAAAAATAGCCATGATCGATCGTGCCAACTGCAATTTTACTGTGAAAGTTAAAAATGCACAGGATGCCGGCGCCATAGCGGTGATCATGGTAAATAATGTGGCCGGCGCCCCCATCATAATGGGTGGAACTGACAATACAATTATCATTCCTGCAGTCATGATCTCACAGAGTGACGGAGATATAATTAAAGCTCAATTGGGAAATACAGTAAATGTTACGATAGGGGCTCCTATAAATGTAGATGGAGACCTTGACAATGGGGTTGTTTGTCACGAGTTTGGCCATGGCATCAGTAACCGTTGTACAGGAGGACCAGGAAATACTTCCTGCCTGGGTAACGCCGAAGAAGGTGGCGAAGGATGGAGTGATTATATGGCGCTGATGATGGTAACGAATTGGGCGACTGCTACTGTAAATGATGGTCCGATACCAAGGCCGGTGGGTACCTATGCTGCCGGTCAGCCGACAACGGGATCGGGTATACGTAATTATCCTTATTCAACCAATATGGCTGTAAATCCATTGGTTTATCTGGCAGTATTACCGGCCGAGGTTCATAATTTAGGTGAGATCTGGTGTGAGGTTATGTGGGAAATGACATGGGAAATGATACAGGTGGATGGCATTAATCCGAATGTATTTAATGCGGCCGGTACGGGAGGAAATTCTGCCGCCATGAAACTGCTGGTGGAAGGGATGAAGTTGCAGCCCTGCAGCCCCGGTTTTATTGATGCCAGGAATGCGATCCTGAGAGCGGATACTATATTTTTCAACGCCCACTATAGTTGTGCCATCTGGAAGGCTTTTGCTAAAAGAGGGATGGGCAGAAATGCTTCAGAAGGTTCTTCAAACAGTGTGACTGACCAGGTCCCTGATTTTTCTGTAGGGTATGCTGCACTAACGGCACAACCGGCTAATACTTCAGTTTGCTCCGGAACCAATGCAAGTTTCAGTGTGACGGGAACAGGTGTTTCATTATCCTATCAATGGCAGGTAAGTACAAATGGTGGTGGCAGCTTTGCAAATATTCCGGGCGCTACAACCTCCACGCTTACCCTTACCGCGGTAACGCTGGCTATGAATAACAATCAATATCGTTGTATTGTGGGGGGTAGCTGCGGGCCATCTGTTACTTCTTCCGCAGGTATTTTAACTATTTCACTCGGGCCAGCATTTACTGCACAGCCCGCGCCTCAATCAGTATGCTCGGGTAATAATGCAGTTTTTAGTGTAACGGCAACCGGTCCGGTAACTGGCTATCAATGGCAGGTAAGTACAAATGGCGGGGGCAGCTTTACAGATATTTCAGGCGCCACTACTTCCACGCTGACCCTTACGGCAGTAACACTGGCTATGAATAATAATCAATACCGCTGTGTACTCTCGTCATCCTGTGGTGGTGGTTTAACCTCCACAGTGGCCTTACTTACTGTTAATTTAGCAGCTGCTATTACTTCTCAACCAGCCAATACAGCAGCTTGTGTCGGCGCGAATGCAAGTTTTAATGTCACAGCTACCGGGGCAACAAGTTATCAATGGCAGTTAAGTACGAATGGAGGGGGAAGCTTTGCAGATATTCCCGGCTCTAATACATCTACACTTTCTCTTACAGCGGTTACCCTGGCCATGAATAATAATCAATATCGTTGTAACGTGGGTAGTGGCTGCGGCCCAGCTCTTACTTCCAATGCAGCTATCTTAACAGTGGCCACGGGGCCGACCTTGACAGGGCAACCAACATCACAAACTATTTGCGCCGGGAATAATGCAATATTCAGTGTTACGGTTTCTGGACCCGCAACAGGTTATCAATGGCAGGTGAGTACAAATGGCGGTGGCAGTTTTACAGATATTTCAGGAGCTACTACTCCTACACTGACACTGACGGCAGTAACTGCCGCGCTGAACAATAATCAATATCGTTGTGTGATCTCCTCAACTTGTGGCAGCGGGTTAACATCAACGGCTGCGACACTCACCGTTAATTCATCGGCTTCAATAACCACCCAACCTTCTAATAGCGCCGTATGTATCGGTGCTAATGCAAGTTTTAGTGTCACTGCTACAGGAACTACTGGCTATCAATGGCAGGTAAGTACAAATGGCGGTGTCAGCTTTACAGATATTCCGGGGGCAACCACATCAACGCTGACACTTACGGCAGTAACCGCTGCCATGAATAACAATCAATATCGCTGTGTGATGACCAGTCTCTGCACCGGGGCCACCACCACAGCAGCTATATTAACTGTTTTTGCTCCTCCAACGATCAGTTCTCAACCGGCGAACACGACTGTTTGCGCGGCTTCCAATGCTAATTTCACGGTAACGGCCGCTGGCCCAATTGCAGGATATCAATGGCAGGTAAGCACCGATGGAGGTGTTACATTCTCTAATATAAGTGGTGCTACTTCGGCCACTCTAACCCTGACGGCAGTTACCACGGCACAAAATGCAAATCGTTACCGTTGTTTAGTGGTAGGGAATTGTGTTACGGTAAATTCAAATTCAGCTGTCTTAACGGTCAATCCTTTACCGGTATTTACATTGGGTAGTATACCGGCCACACTTTGTGTTTCAGATACTGCTATCACTTTAACGGCAACCCTGGCGGGTGGCACCTGGACCGGTACCGGAGTACAGGGGAATAAATTTTATCCGTCGGTAGCAGGCGTGGGTACAGCCACTGTAACCTATACGGTGACAAACGGTTTTGGTTGTATGTTCGCAGTATCAGCCTCTATCCAGGTAAATGCATGTCCGGAACGTCATGTGTTGTTAAGCGCCGCTAATTCACTGATCATTTATCCCAACCCAAATAATGGGAATTTCAATATCAGGATACACAGTGACCTGTACACAAAACTGGGCCTGAAAGTGTATAACAGTGATGGCCAGTTGATAAAAACCCAGTCATTCACCGGGTTATTCTATAATACTATTTTCCCGGTTGACCTATCAAAAGCAAGTAGTGGTCTTTACCACCTGTTCTTTTACAATAATGAAGGCGGCACACTGATGAAGAGAGCATTCGGGATTGTGATCAATCACTAATGATCATGCGAATTTTATAGATCCTGAAACGTCCGGCATCAGCCGGACGTTTTATTTGTTAGCAGGTTCTCACCCGCATTTTTGTTTCCTGAGCTTTAATTAAATGAACCACTAAGGCACCAAGGCACAAAGAGAACACTAAGAAAATACTTTGTGTCTCTTTGTGCCTTGGTGCCTTGGTGGTTCAAAAAGATTCAAAACAGGACACTACCCAGTATTCATTTTTGGCCTAAGGGAAGAATTTGAGGTAATTTCGTAGCAAACTAATTGTTCTATGAATAAATTCTACGCTTCCATTTTCAGTATTGCACTTTTTGTTACCGGTTCTCATTTGCATGCACAAAATACAAATGATAAAGCCCTTCTTGACCTGGTCAGAAAGAACGCTGCACAATTACACCTGAGTCCTGCGGATGCTGATAATGTGATGATCAGTCATTCTTTTACAGATCATAAAACAAATATCCAATATGTTTACCTGCAGCAGGCTTACCAGCAGATTAAAGTATATAACAGCATTATGACTGTTATATTCAGGGACAATGATGTATTGTATTCTTCAGGGAAGTTTGTGGAGAACCTGGAGGAAAAAGCAGGTGCTGCTGTGGCATTGCCTGCCATACCCGCGGAGCAGGCTATCAATAATGCCGCGATACATCTTAAACTACCCGTTCCATACGGATTAAAGAATGTGGAAAATAAATTCGCGACGGAAAAGAAAATGATCTTTTCGCCGGCCGGCATTGCCAGGGAAAATATCGGGACGGAACTAATGTGGGTAGCGGCAGATGATGGTTCGTGGGTAAAACTTGCCTGGAATGTGAATATTGATGAACTACGATCTGCCGACTGGTGGAATGTCCGGATAGATGCAACAACAGGCGCGTTCCTTGAAAAGAACAACTGGACAGTTCATGAGCAAAGAGCTACAGTAAGCGATGAAAAAACGGGTGACGGAAATGCTAAGGATGAAGTGTTGACAAGAGTGGAAACGGATGGGCCCGGACCATTGACCCTGGCAGGAACTCAAAATAAAACCATTACACAATATTCGCCTCCTACAGTTACTAATGGCGCTTATTATGTATCACAACAGCCCTCGGAAAGCCCCAGGCAGAATCCAATGGTACTGGTAAATGAACCCTGGTTAAGGGCTGGCGTTGGGAATCCGGCTATTACGGATGGCTGGCAGTTTGACGGAACGACCAATTACGATATAACCAGTGGGAACAATGTACATGCTTACCTGGATTTAGCAAATTCGAATAGTCCTCTTACGCCCGGGAACATTCCTGCGTCATCAACAACGCCGATCCCTTCCCTGACATTTAATTATGTTCCCGATTTCACACAACAGCCGGCCCTCGCCCTTAACAGGCAGGCGGCTATCACCAATTTATTTTACTGGAATAATACCGTACATGATATCCTGTATCAATATGGCTTTGATGAAGTTTCCGGTAATTTTCAAACAGATAATTTAGGAAGAGGTGGTTTGGGTAATGACTATGTACAGGCTGAGGGACAAGACGGAGGGGGCACGGATAATGCAAATTTTGCTACTCCTGCTGATGGATCAAAACCCCGTATGCAGATGTACTTATGGTCTGGCGTACCCGTTTTTACTGTGAATTCGCCGGCTGTTATTGCGGGTAATTATTTTGCTACGGAGAGTGGATTCAGCACGGCAAATAAATTAATTAATACAGGCCCTAAAACCGCGCAGGTAGTGTATTATAATGATGATCTGGCTGGGACTATTCACGAAGCTTGCGGTGTACCTGCTAATTCCATTACGGGGAAAATAGCCCTTATCAACAGGGGCACCTGTGCCTTCACTGTAAAAGTGAAGGATGCTCAGAATGCAGGAGCGATTGCGGTTATTATGGTGAATAACGCTCCCGGTTTCCCTATTACGATGGGAGGTACTGATAATACAATTACTATTCCGGCAGTGATGCTCTCACAAAGCGATGGAGCGCTTCTCGCCGCACAACTGGCAAATAATGTAAATGTTACCCTGGCAGCAGGAGTAGGAATTGACGGTGATCTTGACAATGGAGTTATTGCGCATGAATACGGTCATGGTGTTTCAAATCGATTAACTGGTGGTGCGCCGAATTCCGGTTGTTTAGGTAATGCTGAACAAGGTGGAGAAGGATGGAGCGATTACCTGGCTCTGATGCAAACTACCAATTGGGCGACTGCAAATTTAACTGATGGCACGCTTCCAAGACCGTTGGGTATCTACGCGGTAGGCCAACCTTTGAATGGTACCGGTATCCGCACATTTCCCTATTCTACTGATATGACCATTAACCCACATACCTATACGGATGTAGCCAACCCGGCCCAGGCAGGTGAAGTACATTATATCGGCGAAATATGGTGCGAAGCTATATGGGATATGACCTGGTTTATTATTCAACAGGAAGGGACAATCAACCCTAATATTTATAACAGTACAGTTGGTGGCGGAAACTCCATTGCATTAAAACTGGTACTCGAAGGGATGCGTTTACAAACCTGCCGACCCGGGTTCCTCGATGCAAGAGATGCGATCATTGCCGCGGATTCTGTATTATATAATGGCCGTCACAAATGCGCTATCTGGGCCGCTTTTGCAAGAAGAGGTATGGGTGTAAGCGCTGTGCAGGGAAGTTCAAACAATACAACCGATGGTATTGCCGCATTTGATGTTCCATCTTCAGTGCAACTCAACAAACAGGCTACTCCATTAACTGTGGTGCAGGGCGAACAGGTCGCGGTTAAACTCACAGCTACCTGTCAGTGCCAGGTCAATACTAATTATACTATTAAAGATACTATACCGGCAGGCTTTACTTATGTAAGCAGTACCGGAGGTATATTAACAGGAAATGTAGTTACTTTCCCTACACTTAATTTTTTGGCTACACAGGAAACAAAAACTTATTCTGTTGTGATACAACCTAATAATCCGGGTTGCGCCATCACCACCAATATCAACGATAACCGCGATGGAAACACGGTAGGTGGGTTTACCTCAGTTATCGCCACCGGTACCACCAACTGGGTAACAAGTACCGCACGTTCCACCAGCCCGACCACATCCTGGTTTGCGGCAAGCAGTAATACAAACAGGGATTTTAGTCTTACGTCCGGTGCGGCCGGGTTTACCGCAGGTTCTCTGTCTGTACTTTCATTTAAGCATTTCTTTATTACAAAAAATACAATTGAAGGCGGACGGGTTGAATATTCTATCAATGGGGGTACCACCTGGCTCGATGCCGGTTCGCTTATTATTCAAAGCGGGTATAATAATACATCAAGTGTTGCCACACCATGGGGCGTCGGTCAGAAAATGTTTGGAGGCGTTAGTTATGGTCGCGGCAGTGGCCAGTTTATCAATACCATTGTTGATCTATCATCACTGAGCGGCCAAAATGTAAGAGTAAGATTAAGATCAAGAGGTACTACTACCAACCAGGGTACTTTTGAAGGTTGGTATATAGATGATATTTTGCAAATGGATGGATGCGGAGGAATTGTGAAAGCCGGACTGTATAATGGTGCCAATACAAGAGTTGATTCACTTGCATCGCCTGTATTTATTAAGACGGGCATTCCTGTGACCATTACATCACAACCGTCTGATATAACAGTTTGTGCAGGATCCAATGCTGTATTTACCGCAATGGCTGATCCCGCCACCTCACCCACTTATCAATGGCAGATAAGTACGGACGGGGGAGCCAGCTTTACTGATATACCGGGACAAACTACAGCTTCGCTGACAATACCTGCGGCTACTACCGCTATGAGTGGTTATAAATATCGCCTTGTTGTTTCAAGTTCTCTTAGTTCAGGTTTTATTATGTCCAATATTGTAACGCTTACGGTAAACCCGATACCTACTGTAAATGCTGTTTTTAACCTCGGACTATGTAATGGTTCATCAACCGGCGCCATTAACTTTAGCGGAGCGGTAGCGGGAACAGTATTTAACTGGACGAATAATACACCCTCGATTGGATTAGCAGCCAGCGGTTCCGGCAACATTACATCATTTATTGGAACGAATGCAGGCAACAGCCCGCTGGTAGCAACCATTACTGTTACGCCGGCCTATACCAATGCGGGAGTAACCTGTACTGGCGCACCCACCAGTTTTACCATCACTGTGAACCCGACACCATCTGTAAATGCAGTGGCAAACCAGTCACTATGTAACAATTCATCTGTAGCAGCTATAACATTCAGTGGGGCAGTAGCCGGTACCGTATTTAACTGGACAAATAATACAATATCTATTGGCCTTGCCGCCGGTGGTACCGGCAATATCGGTTCGTTTGTTGCAACGAATGCGACCAATGCACCTGTGGTAGCAACCATAACGGTAACGCCTAGCTACACTAATGTTGGAGTCGTTTGTACTGGTACTCCGCGGACCTTTACCATTACGGTGAATCCGACGCCGACCGTAGCGGCGGTTACCAGCCAGACCATTTGCGCGGGTACTTCCACGGCGGCTGTCACCTTCACGGGTGCAGTGGCTGGTACAGTATTTAACTGGACAAATAATACAACATCCATTGGTCTTGCGGCCAGTGGATCAGGAAATGTCGCCAGCTTTACAGCGGTCAACAACGGCACGACACCTGTCGTTGCAACCATTACAGTAACGCCTTCATATACCAATGCGGGAGTGACCTGTTCAGGAACACCGGCCACGTTTACCATTACGGTGAATCCAAGACCAACGGTTACCTGCCCTGCGAATATCGTCGTGAATGCGGTGGCTGGAACCTGCGCCGCCACGGTGAATTATCCGGCTGCTACAGCAACAGGTACACCAGTACCGACGATCACTTATTCAACAGCTTCAGGAAGCAGCTTCCCGGTAGGAGTAACAACGATAACAGTAACGGCGACGAATATCTGTGGCACAGCCACCTGTTCATTTACTATCACAGTGAATGACGTACAGGTGCCGGCGATCACTTCACAACCGGTGAATAAAACGGTTTGTACCGGATCAAGTGCAACCTTCAGTGTGGTATCAACCAATGTGGCCAGCTACCAATGGCAGTCCTTCAATGGTACCGCCTTTGTGAATATCGCCGGCGCCAATACGGTTGGTTATACAGTGAGTAATACAACGGTAAGCATGAATACCAATAGCTTCCGTGTGATTATCACCGGACCTTGCGGAACAACGGCTACTTCTAATGTGGTAACATTATATGTAAACCCGTTGCCAACCATCAGTTTGTCTACGTCTATACCTCCGGTACTGTTGCCTGGACAGTTCCTGACCATCACCGCCACCACCAGCCCGGTGGGTGGCACCTATGCCTGGTACAAGAATGGAGTACTGATAAGTGGGGCCATATCAAATAGTCTGGTTAATCTTTCAGTAGATGATATCGGTACTTATAAAGTAATCTATACCGACCCGAACGGTTGCGTATCCACATCGGCTGACCTGGTTATCAGCGCTCAGCAATCGGGTAATCTATATGTATTCCCGAACCCGAATTCCGGTCATTTCCATGTCCGGTTCTATAATCAGCTCAATGAGCCGGCTACCCTGAGAGTTTATGATTCAAGGGGAGCTATGGTGTACCAGAAAAAATTCATAACAACAACACCATACTCCAGCCTTGATGTTAACCTCGAAGCAAGGGCGACACCGAATGGAATTTACCTGGTGGAGGTTCGTAATGGAACAGGAATTCTGATCGGGGCCAAAAGAATAATTGTCGAACGTCCATAAACGACAGGTTATTATTTTAGAAACAGTAATAGGCTGTATCAAAGGCAGATTAATTGCCGGTAAGGGCGGGAAGACGGAAAGTGGCTGCTTCGCAGCTGAATACAGGAACACGGATGATACGAATTGGACGGATTTACACGGATAGAGAAAAATGAATTCAAAATATCCGTATTGATCCGTCCAATTCGTATCATCCGGTACGCCACGAGGCGTGCGTCTATATAAATACCTAATGGATGAAAGAGCCATGTAACCAAATTTGTCGTTCAGGTTAAAGTACCTCTGATGTATGGTAAGGAAACAAACCGTGCAGAGTTCAGGGAGTTACGATCCTGTAAGCTGCCGCAGTCAAGCCTCGTTAAACCAGTGGTATTGGCCAGTCTTTCGGATATGCTGAAGCCTGTCATCTTGTTGGGAT
>JADGPW010000284.1 GCA_017882265.1 Chitinophagaceae bacterium
ATCTCCTTTCTAGGTAGTGGCTTAGTTTGAAAATAGCCGGGAAGACGGGAAGGCGGGAAGTTTTGATTCTCAGAGGATTTCTCTTACCGTCTTACCGGCCTTCCCGGCAAACTGACCCACTACCTCTTTCTAAGAAACGAGCTACCTGATAGAACAGAAAACCGGGCCATATTCATAACTTAAAAAATAAGAAATTACTTACCGGTTTAGGGTGATGGGAATGTTCTGCCTTCGTGATGATTTCCTGCTATTTAGTTGCTGTAAGTCTAATGGGGGAGAGAAAAAATCACCTTTAATCTAAGGACTGCATTTTTTATTTTTTTAAAATCAATGTACTATAAGGCGATAATTGCAGGGCTTTATTATTCAAACCTGCGTTTTTATTTTTGAACAGAACTTTATTAAAACCGATTAATGAATCCGGCAAATTAAGATCAACAACTGTTTTGGAAAGGTTGTGAATCACCAGCAAAGATTCATCTTCATAGGTTCTTATAAATGAACAAATTTCATGGATATTCAGATCCACAGGTTCCATTTCACCAAATGTCAGTGCTTTGCTGTTATTCCTCAGCGCAATAAAGGTTTTGTAATAATTGAGCATCGAGGCTGGATCTTTCTCCTGCTGCCTCTCAGCAACCAGGCTTGAATCGGTGCTGTAACGTGGCAGGATCCAATGAGCACGTTCTTTATCATTTTCTCTTTTATCCCACAAAAAAGGTTCCCGGATATATGGATCAGGCTTTTTGCCCATCATACCTAGTTCTTCTCCATAATATAGGTAGGGCGAACCCGGTAAGGTAAATAATAAAGCAGCGGCCATCCTGGCTTTGTTACCATCATTTCCGACGGCGCTCATGATTCGATTCTGATCATGATTAGTCAGGAAAGTAGCGTCAATAAAATCCGGGTTAACCGTTTTATAGAATTCCCTGATCCTGTTAAGGCCTGCCACCAGTGAATCGCCCCGTTCTTCGTTTACCGATCTTGTAATAGCGAACCCAAGATCAAAGTCAAATAATGCCGGGATACCTTTCATATAGGGTGCTACTTCGGGAGCAGGTGCCCAGACCTCGCCCACGATATAAACATCCTTGTCGGCTTTCAGCATCTCATTCCGGAAATAAACCCACCAATTGTGGTTGTCAATGGCCCTTTCTTCGGGGAAAATATGGCGGGCAGCATCCAGCCTGAAACCATCCACGCCAATTTCAGTAAGCCAAAAACGCCCGATCTTAAAAACCTCTTCTCTGAGTCTTGGGTTATCATAATTAAGGTCAGGCATGTTCCCTCCAAAATAACTATAATACAGGTAATCACTTCCCGGAACGGCATTCCAATGCCGGCTGTTATCCGAATCCCCGAAACCTTTTTTAACGGGTGCTTTTGTTTGCGGATCGTCTTTATGCGTCCAAACGTAATAATCTCTGTACCGGCTGTTCTCATTATTTTTTGCATCAATAAACCATGGATGCTGGCTGGAGGAATGATTCAGCACCATATCCATAATAACATGTATATTTCTTTTATGAGCTTCTTTAATGAATATTTTAAAATCTTCCAGGGTGCCATAATCCGGGTGAATTCCATAATAATCCGTCACATCGTATTTGTGATAAGAAGGGGAAGGGTTGACAGGCATCAGCCATATACCTTCTACTCCCAGCTCTTTGAGGTAATCCAGTTTGGAAGTCATGCCCCTGATATCGCCAATGCCATCACCATTCGAATCACAAAAAGATTCCACAAAAATCTCATACGTAATACCTCTTGGCCATTTGCTCACCCTGGCCTCCTGTGCAGCCACAGTAGGTCCCAGTGAAATAACGACGAACAGGAGAAGGGTTACCCATGATCGGGAAAAAATCTTTTTCAATATATATTAATTTACAAAATGAATAATTAAGGTAACTGTTTCAATAAGGTATAACAAAATTAAATCCGGAAAACATCTCCCCCGCTTTATTTATTGGCCCTTCTTTCCTGCCTGGTTTCCCATTTAGAATTCTTTTTTCCCGGTGTTTTTAGCGGGTTTAATGATAAGGAAGGTAGCCCAGCTTAGACAAACAAATAAATTCAAATATTTATTGCTTTTTCCCGGGTACCCCGCTATTTATTTATTTCATTTGAACATTCCTTTCTAACCAAACATTTCTCTGATCTTTAGTGATCGGCTTTTCGGGGAAGTTTACAAAATACTAAATAGTAGCGTTTAATTTTTTTCTTACTTTGGGGTTTTAATTTTTAGCACTTACCTAACTGCTCAGTCTATGAAGCCATCGGTAGTCATCATAGGAAGTGCCGGAATAGATATGGTAATAAAAACGGATTACCTGCCGGCACCGCTGAAATTTATTTTTTCCCAACATCCCGATTATTAATAGTTTTGTTCAGAACTGTTAGCCCCCTTAAAATTGTACCCGCTTTTCAAATAGGATATTGAACGGGAAGAGCCACCCGGGAAGAACTAGAGTCGTTTGTCATTCAGTTTTATAAGCTTTATAAAATAGTATATGCCAGGTAAAGCATTTGGAAAAAGGTTTCTTTTTTTCGTCATTGGGTTAACATCCATTATTGGCCTGGTGGCAAAGGCGCAAAATCCGGATAAAAAATCAGCCACTCCCGGTTCCGGGAATAAAACTATCTACTGGGAAGGGGATATAACTACTACGATCACTAACACCGCGCCCCACACTATTCAATTGATCAGCAAGACCACCTATCATGTACGCCTGCGTGAGGGGGTTCGTAGTGAGACAAAGGTTGGTAAGGTGGTGGTATACGGCACGGAAATCCGGCTGATCAATGAGGGCAGCAAAGTGGAGGGTGACTGGGATGAAAAAGACAATGGGCAGCATGGCATGGGTTATTCCGGCAGCTTTAAAAACTCTGGTAGCGGGAGCGCCTCCGTCTCCGGTCCCGGTTCTAATGCCGGTTCCGTAGGTTACATCAAGCTGAATCCAAATGGAGAACGTTGGCAATACCGCTTTGAAATGTGGCCAGATACCGATTCAAGCCATTTTCCCACCACAAGACATTACTACCAGGGCGATCCTCCTAAGGAATTGGTGGATGAATCGAAGGGCACGTTCATGTCGGCAAGAACTTCCGGTGATTCGACAGGATTTTCCTCTCTCGATGATTTTACAGCACCCTGCCAGTTGATGGAAGGCGAATTTACTATCAAAACTCCGGATGGCAGCAACATCACTAAAACTACCTGGAAACTCCAGTTGGAAACCTGTAATACTTTCAACAATAGAATTAAAAATATACTTCAAAATGAAGGAGGTTTTGTGAATGACCCGAATGACCGGGGCGGGGCCACCAATTTAGGGATCACCTGGAACACCTGGAAAAATACTGCGAAGCCAATATTAGGTATAGACCCTACCCTGGAAAATCTGAAGAAGCTGACCCCGGACCAGGCCGCCCGGATTTATAAAAAGAACTATTGGGATGAAATTAATCTGGACCAGCTCTGTGACGGGGATATGAAATATTTTATGTTCGATTTCTATGTTAACGCCGGGCCCAATGCCATTAAAGTTCTCCAAAATACCCTGAATCAATTAGGCGCAACCGTTCACGTTAACGGCAGGGTTGATGCGCAAACAATCAATGCAATAAACGCCGCCAAATCAAAGGATCTATATAATACGTATAAAGTGAACAGGCAAAATTTTTACAATAATATCGTAGACGGCAACCCCAGCCAGGGTGTATTTTTGGCTGGCTGGACCAAACGTAATAATAGCTTTAAAAATAAATCGGCTGATCAATCTACTGACGCGAATTGTTTCTGATAAAAAATCAGTAATTACCTTCAAAATGAAAAAAATACCTGTTGTTTTAAGTCTGGCCACTTTAATCCTGGTTTTCGCAAAGGTCTTTGCCCAAAACAAGGAAGTAAGGTCTACCGGAGATTTTAATGGTCATTGGGTCTTTACTACGGAAAGTTCAGTATTCGATTTATTATTAACCCAAAAAGGAAGCATTTTAACCGGCTCTCATTGTTCAACAATGCTAAAGGGAAATAAGATCGATTGTTTCATGAATTCATCGGACGTATCTATTAACGGTACCGTAAAGGACTCCAATATGGTAACCATTGATTTTAAAAGTTATTTTTCCGGGTCCAGTGGTAAGGCGGCACTGAGGAAGATCAGCACGACAAAAATGGAATGGAAAATTATTGAAGAACCTAAAGGGGAATTTTATCTTCCGGACAGTGCTATACTGACTAAAATATAGTAGCTCACATAATTGAAAACTCTAATTTAGAAGTATTCCGAAAAAAGGGAAACTTACATTTACATTCACTTTATGTGATATTCCTTTTTTAAAACCGCTATCAGCCTGCCGACTATATCAAAAAGTCATTTGAAACGATAAAAAATTATATTGGCTGCTATTCATCTCATCGTAAGCTCAGGTTATAAAACTTTTATCGACTATTTGAAGCATTCCTAAAAGGATTTGATTACTTTAGGCATGTGATTTATAACCTGACTTTTTAGGCTTACTAATTACTATTTTGTCACTTACACTAAATCCCAACTGCCTGATTAAGTAATAACGATTTCAGCTATTTATTTTGTAAGATGCAAATAACCTAAAAAATGATCAAGCGTTAAAATGAAGAAAAAGAAAATAAAAACCACCGCAATAAAAAAAGGGCAGCCTGTTCCTGTTCAACAACCCAAAAAAAAGGTTAAAGAAAACAGCTATGCTAACTTGTTTGGTTTGTTCCTGATTATTTTACTGGGTATCATTATTTATTCCAACAGCTTTGACTGTTCATTCCATTTTGATGATTTGAACAGCATTTCCAATAATCCATATATCCGGAATCTGCATGATGTGAATGCACTTTGGATCTTTAACCAGTCTCGTTTTGTTACTTATTACAGCTTTGCTATTAATTATCATTTCGGAGAGCTCAATGTGTGGGGTTACCATCTTGTTAACCTGGTCATTCATCTCATCAATGCCTGCCTGGTATTCTGGCTTACCCTGCTCATCTTATCCTGCCCTGCCCTTAACAAAAATCCGGCAACCCGGCACAAAAAAGCAATTGCCCTTTTTGCCGCATTACTGTTTGTTTCACACCCTTTAGCCACTCAATCAGTAACTTATATTGTTCAGCGCCTGTCCTCCCTGGTTACCCTGTTTTACCTGCTTTCACTGGTGCTTTATGTAAAAGCCCGGCTAACCCATAAAAGCAATTTATTAAAATACCTGTTGTTTGGCGGTTCGTTGATTTCAGCGGTACTGGCACTGTTTACAAAAGAAAATGCCTTTACACTTCCTGTTGCCATTTTACTCTTTGAGATTTTCTTTTTACAAACAAAAAAGTTTTCAATAAATTTTAAAGATTACCGCATTTACCTTTTCGGTGCTGTATTTCTAAGCGCAATTGCTTTTGCATTTCTTAAGTTCCCATTAAGTATTTTAAATCCGGTTCCCCCGTCCTTTGGAAATCCCTATACGATAACTTCAACCAATTATTTCTATACGCAGTTCAGTGTCATTTTAAAATACATCCAACTCCTGTTTCTGCCCGTTCACCAGAACCTGGACTATGATTTCCCCATTTCGCATGGTTTTTTTGAGGTGAGAACATTATTGAGCTTCCTTTTACTATTGTCCCTGCTCATTCTTGCCATATTCTTTTTCAAAAAAAACAGGATCATTTCATTTGGAATTTTCTGGTTTTTTCTCACCCTGTCCATTGAATCAAGTTTCATTCCATTAAGTGATGTGATCTACGAGCACCGCACCTATCTCCCTTCATTTGGTTTTTTCCTGATCCTTAGCTTTGTCATATTCAATTGGCTATGGAATAAATACAAATACCTGGCTATTTCAATATTCCTGATCATCATAGGATCAAATTCAATACTCACCTATCAGCGGAATAAAATCTGGATAGATGATCTTACGCTTATGAATGATTGCGTAACAAAATCGCCGGGTAAGGCCCGGCCATATGGAAGCCGGGGTGATTGCTACAGGGACCTGGGACAACGGGACAATGCTATTGCCGATTATTCCACGGCTATCCGGCTAAATCCGAAATACTCTACGGCCTATCATAATCGTGCTGTAATTTACTTTCAACTTGAACAATGGGAAAAAGCTATATCCGATTACTCCAGTGCGATAGGGGCCAATCCGAAATATACCAAAGCCTATTACAACCGGGGCAATGCATGGGGTAAACTGGGAAAATTGGATAACGCAATAAGCGATTACAACAAAACGCTTGAAATTGACCCTAATTTTTCCTATGCCTATTATGCCCGGGGTTGTGCTTACAATCTATTAGGGGAGTGGGATAAGGCAATAACGGATCTCACCAGGATGCTTGAATTTAAATTGGACAATACCAATGCCTCTACTTATTACAGCCGTGCTTTTGCCTACCACAATCTTGAGCAGTGGGAAAAAGCCATTGAAGATTATTCCAGTATAATTGAGATAGATCCGAAATCTACAAATGCATATTACAATCGCGGAATTGATTATGATAAACTTAAACAGTGGGACAAATCAATATCCGATTACACCAGCACAATTGAGATTGACCAAAAATTTGTCCAGGCCTATATAAACCGTGGTGTAGCTTACGGCAATCTTGGTCAATGGGACAAATCAGTGGAAGATTATTCCAGTGCCCTTGCGATCGATC
>JADGPW010000032.1 GCA_017882265.1 Chitinophagaceae bacterium
ATGCAAAAAAGCATCCCGGCGCGATGGCCGGGATGGAATTAATGGGTACTTCTTTATTTGGTTTTTCCGTACCAAACATATTATTGCTCCCCTTTGGGGAGGTTAGGAGGGCTTAACTACAACCTCCCTGATTACCGCAGTTCAGGCATTTATAACAGGTGCCGCTGCGCATCATGATATGGCCGCATGTATTACAGGCCGGGGCATCACTCTGCATATGTTGGGTGGCCGCATTCATCGCGACCATACTTGTTTCTCCTTTCACGTTAGGGTTCACCCGCTGGCTCTTTACCGGCTGCGTTCCTACCCTTGGTGGTCCTGCTGGTCCTACGATGCGAACATTGGATAACTCTTTTTCTGCTTTGGCATATTCCAGGTTAGTGGGAATCTCATCCCAGTCATCGGCCCCCGTATTCGTTACTTCCGGTTTATCCACTACATGCACCAGGTCGGTACGACCCAGGTATTCATATCCCAGTACCCTAAAAATGAAATCAACAATAGAGGTGGTGGATTTGATATTCGGGTGTTCTACAAAGCCGGAAGGATCGAATTTGGTAAAAGCAAATTTGTCAACAAATTCTTCCAGCGGCACACCATATTGTAAACCGATAGAGATAGAGATGGCAAAACAGTTCATCATACTGCGCATCGTGGCTCCTTCTTTGGCCATATCGATGAATATCTCCCCTAATGTTCCGTCACCATATTCACCGGTACGCAGGAAAATGGCCTGGCCGTTGATCTTGGCTTTTTGGGTGAACCCGCGACGCTTTGCAGGCAGAGAACGGCGTTCCACGATGCTGGCTAATTTTCTCTTCAATTTGGTATCAGGGGAGGATTGTACTCTTTTCTGCACTTCTTCCAGCAATTCCTCAACCGTCAGCTTAGCCATATCCACAATGTTGGATTCGGGTGGCTGAGTCCCTGATAAAGACCCTGTCTCTACTGCCGACTGCTGACTGCCGACTGCCGACTGGTCTGTTTTTTTCTTTTTGTCACTTTTGTTACTGAGCGGCTGGGAAAGTTTAGATCCATCCCGGTACAGGGCGCAGGCTTTTAATCCCAGTTCCCAGCTTAACAGGTATGCATCAGCGATTTCTTCCACGCTGGCTTCATGGGGCAGGTTAATGGTCTTTGAAATAGCGCCACTGATAAACGGTTGGGTGGCACCCATCATGCGGATATGGCCATGGGCGTGAATATAACGTTGGCCTTTTTGTCCGCATTTATTGGCACAGTCAAAAACGGGCAGATCTTCTTCTTTGAGCATGGGCGCACCTTCGAGCATCATCGTACCACATACATAATCATTGACGGATTCGATCTGTTCATCACTAAATCCAAGCGCTTCCAGCAGGCTCCATTCCGGATCGTTGTATTGATCAGGGGTGAAACCCAGCCGCTGCAGGCATTCTTCACCCAGGTTGTATTTATTGAAGATAAATCCAATTTCAAATGCTGTTCCGGCAGCCGCATCCAGGCGTTTGATCTCATCTGCGATAAACCCTTTTTCACTCAGGGTCTGGTGATTGATAAAAGGAGCGCCGGCAAATGAAGCAGTACCCACTGCATATTTAATAATAGCTTCCGTTTCTTTCTCACTATATCCTAAATTCCTTAACGCAGCCGGTACCGATTGATTGATGATCTTAAAATAACCACCGCCCGAGAGTTTTTTAAATTTAACCAGGGCAAAATCGGGCTCCACACCTGTCGTATCACAATCCATCACTAAACCGATGGTTCCGGTTGGGGCGATCACGGTGGCCTGGGCATTACGGTAACCATATTTCTCTCCCATCGTCACTGCATCATCCCATGCTTTGCAGGCTGCTTTCAACATATAATCAGGACAATACCGGGATTTGATTCCCTGAGGTTTTAAACTCAGGTTTTCATATTCATCCGCATCATAAGCGGCCAGACGGTGGTTGCGCATGACTCTCATCATATGGTCCTTATTCTCTTCATAGCGTGGAAACGCCCCCAATACATTTGCCATCTCTGCAGAGGTTTTGTAAGCGACCCCTGTCATGATTGCGGTAATGGCGCCTGCCATTGCCCTTGCTTCTTCACTATCATAAGGAATACCACTTACCATGAGCAGGGTTCCCAGGTTGGCATATCCGAGGCCGAGGGTCCTGTATTCATAACTTAATTGCGCGACTTCTTTGGAAGGGAATTGTGCCATCAGCACAGATATTTCCAATACCACGGTCCACAGACGACAGTTATACTCATAACCCTCCACATCAAAATGGTTATTGGCCGTATCATAAAACTTCATCAGATTGGCTGAGGCCAGGTTACAAGCCGTATTGTCAAGGAACATATACTCTGAACATGGATTAGATGCCCTTATTTCACCGCCTTCCGGGCAGGTATGCCATTCATTGATAGTTGTATTATACTGTGTACCGGGATCAGCACAACGCCAGGCAGCATAAGAAAGCTGGTTCCATAATTCCCGGGCAGGGATCCTTTTCATCACCCTTCCATCCATCCGGCCTTTTAGTTCCCATTCCCCATCTTCTTCCAGTATTTTGAAAAATGAATTGGGAATTCGGATCGAATTATTGGAGTTTTGCCCACTGACAGTTCTATAAGCCTCATCTTCGTAACCGGCTGTATAACCTGCATTGATCAGGGCCCCCACTTTTTTCTCTTCTTCCACTTTCCAGTTAATGAATTCAACTATTTCCGGATGGTCAAGATCCAGGCAAACCATTTTAGCAGCCCGACGGGTCGTGCCCCCTGATTTGATAGCACCTGCTGCCCGATCACCTATCTTTAAGAAACTCATCAGGCCGCTTGAAGTTCCGCCGCCACTTAATTTTTCCCCGGCGCCACGGAGGTTAGAAAAATTGGTCCCTACACCGGAACCGTATTTAAAGATCCTGGCCTCACGAACCCAAAGGTCCATAATACCCCCGTCATTAACCAGGTCATCAGTTACACTTAAAATAAAACAGGCATGTGGCTGCGGACGTTCATAAGCTGATGTAGATCTCTTTAATTCCCCATCGGCGGCGTCCACATAATAATGGCCCTGTGCTTTTCCGGTAATTCCATAGCTTTCATACAACCCGGTATTGAACCATTGAGGACTATTAGGCACACACATCTGGTTGAGGATGCTATACACCAATTCCTCATAAAATACCTGGGCATCTGTTGGTGAGGCAAAGTAGTTATTTCGTTCACCCCATACCCGCCAACAATTGGCGAGACGATGTGCCACCTGTTTAGCAGAGGTTTCCCTTCCCATACTGCCATCGGTTTGTGGAATGCCCGCTTTTCGAAAATACTTTTGGGCAAGAATGTCGGTTGCAATTTGGCTCCATTGTTTGGGCACTTCCACATTGTTCATTTCAAACACTACCTCACCGGACGGGTTACGAATAACCGATGTGCGGTAGTCATACTCAAACAGATCGAAGACATTCACGTCATCCCGGGTAAAGCGACGTGAAAACTGCAAACCGCTCCTTGCGCAAGTTTGCTTTTTATTTGCCATAACAGAAAGAATTAATCGGGTTAAGTAAATGTTACCGGTAAAGACGAAAATATTTTTAAGTAACTGTAATTCATAACCTGAGATATTAACACAATGTGGATAAGGGAACATCAGAAACTCCCAATGCAAGCCTGTACTCATTCAGGGCATTTCTTCACAGTGGGTATCTTATAATTGTATAAAAAAATTTTGGTAAATCACCGGAAGAGTAGTAATATAAATAGCCGACCATGTCCATCCATTTCAAAGGCAAAACAGGCAAGGGTTTTTACGATTGTACCCCTTAAAAACACTGATTTTACAGGTGTTTTTAAACTTTATTCCGGGAAATGTGGTACAGAAAAGGTTTACAGTTGCCCTATCTTATTTTAAAAATGAATTTGCAAAACAGGTGAAATAATTTCGTTTGTGCCCAACGTGAGAAAAATTTTCTGCTGACAAAGAAAAATTTCCCCTGAAAAGGGGGTGTTGAAGACCGAGATTCGTAAAGAATAAACAGGATTAGAAGCTGAAAAACCCGAAAAGTTTTGCATTTTTGCACATCAACCGGTACCGGATGAAGTCAACCATTTATAACGCATTGGCCGAAAGGAAAAGGCATGGTAAAAAATCCTTTGCTGTGCTTATTGACCCCGATAAGGTGGATAAATCCGTGCTGGATGAACTTATTGAGCTCTCCGTTTTGGCTAAAGTTGATTATTTGCTGGTTGGCGGCAGCCTTGTTATCTCTAACCATCTTGATGAATGCGTGCTGCATATCAAACAAAATTGTGTTATCCCTGTCATTTTATTTCCCGGCAGTCCATCGCAGGTATGTAAATATGCGGATGCATTATTGTACCTGTCACTGATATCCGGCCGAAATCCGGAGTTATTGATCGGCCAGCATGTGGTTTCCGCCCCTTTTGTCAAACAAAGTGGATTGGAAATAATGCCTACTGGCTATATCGTCATTGATGGAGGTGCTCCTACTACAGTTTCGTATATCAGTAATGCCGCCCCGGTTCCGGCTGATAAGAATGAGATCGCCATGTGCACTGCTATGGCCGGTGAAATGCTCGGAATGAAATTAATTTATATGGATGCCGGGAGCGGAGCTAAACGCCCGATCACGGAAAGTATGATCAGGATCGTAGCCGAACATATTGAAGCTCCACTGATCATCGGCGGAGGTATTATACAACCGGAGAAAGCATACCTGAATTGCAAGGCCGGTGCTGATGTAATTGTAGTGGGTAATGCCATTGAAAAAGACGCATCGCTGATCAGGGAGATGAGTGATGCGGTGCACTCTGTGCCAGTGTTAAATGTTAAGTTTTAAATGTTAAATATTATACCCTGCAACATTCAAACTACATTTCATCTAACACTTAACATTTAGCATTTAATATTATTTCTTTATCTCAACTCTTCAACCTTTACTCTCGTTGGCGTTTCTTTTCCGGCAATGATACTTTTTGAACTCAGGGCTACAGACTTAATAATCATCGCCATATTCTCTATATCCAGTGTTTCGATCTGATCGCTGACCTTATGATAATTAGGTTCACTATCCATTTTGGAGGTAGAGATGGTATGTGCAGGCACTCCAAGCTTTGCGAGCGTGGCGTTATCAGAACGATAAAACAATTGTTGTTCAGTGTAAGGATCGGGGTAAAACGTAAACCCTGTTCCTTGCAGGTTCTTTTGAAGAATGGCCCCCATATCCGTTTTTTCATACCCGGTAATATAGGCCGAGTTTTTCCCCCATTTACTTTCCGTACCGATCATTTCGATATTGAACATCGCTTCTACCTTATCAGCATTAAACTGCCTGGAAAAATATTGTGAACCGTAGCCTCCTATCTCTTCTGCGGTAAAGGCGGCAAATATGATCGTTCTTTCATTATTTCCCATTGTTTTGAAATATTTAGCCAGCAGGATAACGGCCGTTGTTCCGGCTGCATCATCATTGGCACCATTATAGATCGAATCTCCATTCACCGGTTTGCCCACCCCAAGATGATCGTAATGCCCGGAAAAAACTACATATTCATCCTTCCTGCTCTTCCCGGGAATCACACCTACTACATTCGCCAATTTTTGTTCTGTGATTTCGTGTTTTGCTTCAATATCAAATGACAATGGAACTATATTGCTCAACACGAACACTGTGTTTTTGTCTGTTTTGAAGATGGAACGTTTCAGGGAAGCCAGCCTGGGGAAATCAGCTACATAACTTTCATCTACCAGCACAAGTAAGTTTTTATTTAAAAGCGTCAGTGCGGCCGCTTCCCTACGCAGGTTGCCGCCGGCTTTTATATGGACAATCTCATACCCCGAATGTTGATCAATCTTTAGTTCAGGCTGACAGGTGACCACGATAATATTCTTTTGATCTAGGTTATTGCCGTCAAACATGGCCGAAGCGCTGATAAATTTAGGACGAACCATTGCAAATTCCTGCCGGTAGGACCCGCTGTTATTCCAGGTTTGCAAACCTATAGCTCTGAATTCTCCGGCAATAAAATCAGCCGCCTTGTCTATTTCCGGTGAAAAGGTTTTGCGGCCCCGCATGTCATCGGAAGACAGGGTTCTCTCAATACGTTCAGCTTCTTTGGAATTGATGATCCTATCAATGCTCTGCGAAAACAAAAATGAGGACGTAGATACTAATATGACCCCTGTTATAATAATTTTTTTCATTTTGCTAATCATGCTTTTGAAAATCGGTGTACCGTTTGAATAGCTGTATAAAAATTGAATATTGATTTACAGACAGGGCATGCCCTGTCTCTACGATAGCGGACAGCGGACTGTCGACTGCCGACTGTCAACCTACAAACTCATCATTTCTTTGAATTTGACTGTTTGCCGGCGGCTTACTTCAATTTTTTCCCCGCCTTTCAGTTCCAGTAACAACCCGCCATTAAAATAAGGTTCTATTTTTTCGATCAAACGAAGATTCACAATATGCTTACGGTTGGCGCGGAAAAATGTTTTTTCATCTAACCGTTCCTCGAGTGCATTCAATGATTTTAAGATCAGTGGTTTGTTATTCGCAAAAAACACTTTTGCATAATTCCCTACACTTTCAAACAGCCTGATTTCGCTCAATTTAACGAACCAGCATCGTTCACCGTCTTTCACAAACACCTGGTCACATTCGGTTAAAATGCTGTTGTTAATATTCTCCGTTTCGGAACGGAGATCTTTGCTCTCCGCAAAGTGCAGTTTTTGTATAGCATCCGCCAGCCTTTTAGGTTCCACCGGCTTCAACAGGTAATCCAGCGCATTTACTTCAAACGCTTTTAAGGCAAACTCATCGTAGGCTGTTGTAAAGATCACCTGCGGCGTTCTTTCTAATCGTGCTAGCATATCGAACCCCGTTTTACCCGGCATCTGGATATCCAGGAAAATAAGATCGGGTTGCTGGCTTTCAATTTTGGCAATGCCTTCTTCGGCATTGGCCGCTTCATCAATGATCTCCACTTCCGGGAAATCCTGTAATAATTTTTTTAATTCCGTTCTCGCTAAACGTTCATCGTCAATAATAATCGCTTTCATGTTATTTCATTTCAGGTTAACCATTCCGGGTTTGAAGTTATTTTTCAAAATGTTCCATTATGACCGGGTTTTTCAGTGTTCAACATAAAAACAACAAACAAATACTCATTATGCTGTTATCAGTGGTATCAGCAATTTGGCCTCCACCATAGAACCATTGATTTGTTTAATTTCAAAAAGGGCTTTATCACCATACAATAAACTCAACCGGTTCGTGGTGCTGGAAAGACCAAAACCCCGTCCGACCAGGTCATCCGGGCGGGCCTCATTATTTACTGACCCATTCAGTTGCCCGGTATTTTGTACGATCAACCGGTGGTAATCATTTGTGAAATCTGAGATCACTTTTATGATTCCGCCGTTGATCTGTTTGCTGATACCATGTTTGATAGCATTTTCCACCAGCGTTTGCAGCATCATCGGGGGCACAGGCTGATCAAGGGTATCTTCATCGATCTGGTATTCAATTTTCAGCCGGTCCTCAAAACGCATATTTTCCAGGGCCAGGTAATCCTTCACGATATATAATTCTTTTTCCAGCGGTACTGTTTCTACCTTTTCCGACTGCATACTACTGCGCAGAATATTGCTCAGTTCTGTTACTGCCTTTCTTGCCCGTTGAGGATTCTCATCCACCAGGGCACGGATACTATTAAGCGAATTAAAAATAAAATGCGGATTGATATGCGCCTTGATCGTTTGCAGCTCCAGTTCTTTTACCAGTGATTCAAGCCGTAATGTATCCAGTTGCTGTTTCCGGCTTTTGGTCACATAGTGATACATGAAATAAATAAGACTCCAGATGAAGAAAAGGATGAAATAGGAAAAGGCATTACTAAGTACAAGAAGAAGTTTATTGACCCAATAACTAACACCCGGTCTGGCCAGTAAATCCTGTTCATCCACTCGTAACCATTTAAACGCGATCAATATGGTTATATATATAAATGAAACCACAAGGGCCAGGGAAAATGTGAGTACAAAAAACTGGAACACCTGTTTATTCAGGTTTTTTTGCAGGATCCCCATCCGGGTAATGATCTCACGCATGACATGAGAGAAAATGATACCCAAGAGCAGGAAAATACCCAGCCTGGCGAAAAAATTAGGAGTAAGCTTATCAAATGAAAAGGCAAAAAATGTATTGATAATAGCAAAACTGCCCCAACCGATCAGCTGAAAAGTCCAATATTGAATCCATTTATTACGCATCGGGTGCAAAGCTAATTAAATCCAAATCCTGCTAACTCCGTAAATATACCAGTGGCTGATAACTTTTACAAATGGGATCACGGATGACACGGATTTATATGGATTTTTAGCCCTTGGATGATATAGCTTGTCTCACCCATGAGGAATATAGAATACTGAAATACAAACATGTCTCTTGCAACCCAAATAGTTAGCTAAATATTTAGGAATAAATTCATGTTTCATAGTATTCCAGGAATCCGTGTTAATCCCTTGTTCATCCGTGTTATTCGTGATACATAATCTTTAGCAAAAAAGGCTGAACGGAAAATAGTAACTTTACCCCTGAAAATTGCGTTGCATGCAAATGAAACCCGGACCTTTATTAAAAACCATCGATTCTCCTGCTGATCTTAAGAAATTGTCCCGGGAGAAATTGCACCAGGTTTGTGATGAACTACGGCAATATATTATTGATGTCGTGAGTGTATATGGTGGTCATTTTGGCGCCAGCCTTGGTGTAGTCGAACTAACGACTGCTCTTCATTATGTATATAATACGCCATATGACCAATTGGTCTGGGATGTAGGTCACCAGGCCTATGGACATAAAATACTTACGGGTCGCCGGGATAATTTTCCCAGCAACAGGAAATACAAGGGCCTCAGTGGTTTTCCAAAACGAAGCGAAAGTGAATATGACACGTTTGGAGTGGGGCATTCTTCAACATCCATATCAGCGGCTTTAGGTATGGCAATGGCTGCCAAATACAAAGGTGAAAAGGACAGGAAAGTAGTAGCTGTTATTGGCGATGGTGCCATGACAGCTGGCCTCGCATTTGAAGGCATGAACCATGCCGGCGTAGCTGATACTGATATGCTAATCATCCTGAATGATAATTGCATGGGTATAGACCCGAATGTGGGTGCCCTGAAAGAATACCTGACCGATATCACCACATCACCTACTTATAATAAAGTAAAAGATGATGTTTGGAAACTGCTTGGCAAGTTACCGGTTGGTAAAAACTTCACCCGTGCCATGGCGCATAAACTGGCAGATGGAATGAAAGGAATGGTGAGCAGCAGTTCCAATCTGTTTGAAGCTTTGAAATTACGTTACTTCGGACCCATCGACGGGCATAATGTGGCAAAACTGGTGGATACATTAAAGGACCTGCGAGAAATTCCGGGCCCTAAAATATTACACATCATCACTACAAAGGGGAAAGGGTATTCATTGGCGGAAAAAGATCAGACCAAATGGCATGCCCCCGGTTTATTTGATAAAATCACCGGTGAGATACAAAAAAAGAAATTTGATCTGCCCCAGCCGCCAAAATACCAGGATGTATTCGGTTATACGATCATTGAACTGGCGGAAAAGAATCCCAAAATATTTGGCATCACCCCAGCTATGCCTTCCGGCTCCTCCTTAAAATATATGATGGAGAAAATGCCCGACCGGGCATTTGATGTAGGTATAGCTGAGCAACATGCGGTCACGTTAAGTGCGGGCATGGCTACTCAGGGACTCAAAGTATTCTGTAATATTTATTCTTCCTTCATGCAACGGGCATACGACCAGGTAGTGCATGATGTGGCTATTCAAAACCTGCCGGTGATCTTTTGCCTGGACCGGGCAGGTTTGGTTGGCGATGACGGACCCACCCATCATGGCTGTTATGATATTGCTTATATGCGTTGCGTACCCAATATAATCATCAGCGCACCCATGAATGAAAGCGAACTGCGCAACCTGATGTATACGGCACAACTGGATTCAACAAATTCTCCATTTGTTATACGTTATCCGAGAGGGGAAGGTGTAATGCCGGAATGGAAAACGGAGATGAAAGCTATTTCAATTGGAACCGGCAGGAAATTAAAGGAAGGAAAAGATATCGTTATCCTTTCTTTTGGTCACCCGGGCAATTTTGCCGCCACTGCCATCCGTGAATTAAAGAATGACGGGTTGAACCCCGGTCATTACGATATGCGGTTTGCCAAACCGCTTGATGAAGCCTTACTCCATGAAGCCTGCGGCCTGTATAATAAAATAATAACAGTAGAAGATGCCGCCATCGAAGGTGGCTTTGGCAGTGCTGTACTGGAGTTTATGGCGCAACATGGATATAAAAATGATATCAGGATACTCGGTATACCTGATAGGATCATTGAACATGGTACACCTAAAGAGCAACAGAAGGAATGCGGTTTTGATATGCAAGCCATTGCGGAAGCTGCCAGGGATATGATGAAAGACAGGGTGAATGTAAAAGAAATGATGGGCTAGTGATCCCGTTTTTCCCCTTCCCGATAATTAGAAGTAATTTCAAACATGCAACGGAAACTTCTTCTTCTTGCATGTTTTTGTATTTGTGTTGGTGACATTCATTCCCAACAGTTACCCTTTATCAATTACACACCTGCAGATGGATTGGCCAGTAACCAGGTTCATGCTATGTACCAGGACTCGAGAGGACGCTTATACTTTCTCACTTATAAAGGGCTAAGTGTTTACGATGGTGCCCGGTTCACCAATTATGGACCCGATGAAGGATTGGCAAATGAGATAGTCAACGATGTGATGGAAATCACACCTGATTCAATATTAGTAGCTACCAATACAAGACAATTGAACTGCCTTATAAAAGGAAAAATAAATCCCTTGAAAACGGCAGATGGATTTTATCCCGTCATTAATAGATTTTATAAAAGCAGGAGTGGCACTATTTATGTTGCAGCCGATGATGGATTATTTACCTGGAAGGATCAAAAATTCAATCGTTTACCTCTATTATTTAATGAGAAAAAATCCGTTGAATTCCTGGTTCAAATACAGGAAATAGGAGGGTTGTTGCTCATGCTTATCAACCCGGAGATCAGTGAAGAAGCCGGGGATCTTTTGCTATATAATCCCGCAAAACAAAAAATCCTTGCTGTTGAAAAAACTTTTATTACTTATTGTACAGATATATCAACTGAAGGAGATATCTGGATAAGTACAAATAAGGGGATCCGTATTTTGAAAAAAGAAACACTGCTACAGGGTGCCATTAGGGATGAAAACGTTCCCGTGGCTTTTGCATCCATACAGAATAAAAAAGCATCCTTTCTGAAATTTGATAACCTGGGGCAGCTTTGGATAAGTATTTATGGGGATGGTTTGTTTTTAATAAAACCGGGAGCCGGCACTGTGTTATATAATGAGGCCAATGGACTTGGTTCTACCCTTATTAGTTATGTTTTCCAGGATAAAGAAGGTAATCATTGGTTCCTCCCGGAAGGGAAAGGAGTGCAAAAACTCGTCAGCAACCCTGTTGAGCTATTTGATCATCCATTTGATAAAAGTTTTATTAATGATCTATATACATCAACAATAGCTGATAGTGTCTGGTTATATGATGGACTGTCAGGAGAACTTGTCCTTTCAACCGGCAATACAAAAAAAGTCTTTCCGCTTCCCGGTCCCCCCTTGAATAAAGCTCACCTGCTGGTAAAAGGTTCTTTAGTTTGGTTATATAATGATAAGAAAATTTTCAAGATGAGTATACCGGTCACTGGTTCCCGGCCCTCATCCATTTTACTCTATACAGATTCATCCCTGCAAGTTGGCAATGGCATTATTGATCCAGATGGAAACATTATTTATTGTGCGGATGACCAGTTAAAAGTCTTCCTGAAAGATAAGACCGTATTTAGTTATCGGTTAGATTATTATGTGGACCAGCCGGCCATGGACCAAACGGGTCATTTATGGATAGCCACGCGTTCCAATAAATTGCAGGTATTTACCCTCCATCCTGAAGACCCGGCTCATTATTTACAATTGCAATTTGATCTTTCCTCGCAAATGCATTTGCAAAATCCAAGAAGTCTGGCCGTAGATGACAGCCAAAGGATTTGGATCGGTACCCGGTATAACGGGTTGTATTGTTTCAGCTTTTTGCAGAGCCGGTTAACACTTCTTTTGCATCTTACCCGGAAACAGGGATTAACAGATAATTTTATCAATTATCTCAATTGCGGCCACCAGCATGATATCTGGGCGAGTTCACCCTCGGGATTAGATAAACTGGAAACCAATTCCGCCCCACCTGTTATAGAGAATATTACCGGAAGCAGACATTTGTATCAATCCATTAAAAAAGTAATGACCGACCAAAACAATACAACCTGGGCATTAGGCGAATCTGGCAATTTGTTAAAAGTATATCCCCCCGCGAATACCCACTCGACATTTATCCCTTTGCTTTATATTATGCAGTTAAGGTCTGGGGAAACCCTGTTTACAAATGTGGATTCTATTCATGACTTTTCTTACCGTCAGAATAATCTGATGTTTTCAGTAGCCGCCCCTTCCTTTTATGACGAAAAACAGATCAAATACAGTTACCTGCTTACAGGAAGCGGAAATGATCAGTGGAGTGTGCCATCCGGAAATGCAGATCTGAATTTTGTGAACCTGGCTCCTGGTCAATACACTTTACACATCAGGGCAGATTTCCCGGTTGGAGGATATCCCAGTCAACTTTGCAGCTATTCTTTTGTGATCAACCCACCCTGGTGGCAGACCTGGTGGTTTCGCTCTTTCCTGGGCTTATTTATGTTAGTGTTAATCGTTTTTATCGTCAGGTCTTATTATCAGCGTAAACTAAGAGAACAAAGATCCGCACTTGAAAAACAGCAGGCGGTTGAAAAAGAGAGATCAAGAATTGCCTCTGATATGCATGATGATCTGGGAGCGGGCTTGTCCACTATCCGGTTCCTCAGTGAAAAGGTGAAACGCAATACTTTCAGTGATGTGACAAAAAATGATGCAGAAAAAATTGTAAATAATTCCAATGACCTGGTACAAAAAATGAACGAGATCATTTGGGCAATGAATGAAAAAAATGATACGCTGGAAGACCTTCTCTTTTACACCCGTTCTTATGCAGTGGAATACTGTGAGGAAAATAATTTAACCTGTGAAACACATCTTCCCGAAGCCACTCCACTTATTTCAGTTAGTGGTGAAATAAGGAGAAATGTTTTCCTGACAGTAAAAGAAAGCCTGCATAATATTGTCAAACATGCGAATGCTAAAAAAGTAATAATTGAATTCAAAGTAAATGCGGCTTTATTGGTGACGATCAAAGATGACGGGAAAGGACTTACAGGAAATGAAAAAGATAATGGCAACGGTTTGCGAAATATGCAGAAACGTATAGAATCAGTAAAAGGAATTTTTGAACTAATCAATACGAATGGCCTCCTGGTGAAAATAAAAGTTCCTATGCAGCTATAACCTTTGTTATATTGGAACCAGTTGGCAGAAGCTTACATTTACCGTATGGCGGCTATAAAAATTTGTATCGTTGAAGACCTGAAAGAAGTACGGGATGGCATGACCAGCCTGCTTACTCTTGATGAGCGTTTTGAAGTGTTGGCTACTTTTCCCGATGCAGAAAAAGCTACTGAAGATCTCCCCGGCTGGCAGCCCGATATTGTGATAATGGATATAAACCTTCCGGGTATGAATGGCATTGAATGTATCAAAAAAGTAAAACCAAAATGCCCGCAATCCCAGTTCATTATGTTCACTATTTATGAAGATGATGAAAAAGTATTTGAGGCCCTGAATGCAGGCGCCAGTGGCTACCTGCTTAAAAAAACATCCCTCGGAAAGATGGGTGAATCATTACTGGAACTTTATGCCGGCGGCTCACCCATGAGCACACAGATCGCCAGGAAAGTGATCAATCGGCTAAGACATAATGAAAAATCCGGTGTTATTGACATTCTGTCTCCCCGTGAAAACGAAATACTGCAATACCTTGCTACAGGATCCCTTTATAAAGAGATTGCTGAAAAACTTTCGATTTCCACCGGCACCGTTCGCCAGCACATTCACAACATCTATGAAAAATTGCATGTACAGAACCGCACCGAAGCATTGAATAAAGCATTTGGAAAACATTGATCCCTTGATGTTGACTTCTTTGACGTTTATGACCCTTCTGACTGATTTTCCACACTAATTTATCGACTTTGACAGGATCCCGTATTTTCTCATTACCGACGGGCACCCATACAATTAAAATAGGTGGTGAGTATTATGATGGGCCCACATTGTCATTAGGAAGCTTAATCGGTGAAGCTTATGTTTCTATTATGACCATACAGGTGATCCCCCAGTATTAATGAAAAGGAGCGGGAGCGAATGAATTACCTAAGCCAGAGGATCTAAACATTGCGGCATCATAAACATGAAATAATTCTATACGGATGAAATAAATGGTATTCTGCTTTTTCTTGTCAATGGAAAACAAATGCCCTGCTTCAATTACAAGTGTTCATTGCCTAACTTTTGTTATATTGATTTAACCCTGCAGTGGGTTTACATTTAGGTTAAGAAATGCCACCTAAAAGAAGTTTTGATTTTTTATTTCATCTCCTATATTAATTACTGTATATGAAGCAAGAAACCTTCCAAAAAAAATTGTATTTGTTTGCTTTGATCGCAACAATGACACTACACAGTTTTGCACAGCAACATTTAACGCTGACCTGCAACAACAGCACCAACACGAATGGCAGCCGGGAATGCAATACCGCCTGCGCATTGATCTATACTCCTCCGCTCAATGACAAAGCTATTTTACTGGCCTACCAATCACCCGCCGGTTCCCGGACCCTGGGAGTCTGGTGTAAAAAAGTAAATGGGCTCTGGATTTGGAACGTCAATTACCAGGATGCGAAGATGATGAACTATGGGGAAAAATTCGAAGTTGAGTATTACGACAACCCGGACCCGGATTATCAATTTGTACATAATGTATATCAAACCCCTAATGCTCCAAAAATAGATACTTCCTACATCGATCACGTAAATCTCAATGGAAACCCAAAGGCTAATTTTCGTTATATCGCAAGAGGTAATGGCACGAATATGTACCCAGTTACGTTCCAGTATGACCGGGTTAAAGCCAGATGGTATTTGTTCAATACCAATCATAAACAATTAGACCTTTTTGCCGCTTACAATATCGTTATTGAAAAGGGAAACGCTTTTACTAAGCCGGATATTACTATCGATACATCACACCCAAAGATCATCACCAGGCTCACGGATACTATTCCGGTTAAGTCGCCAGTTAATAATGGTGGTTCATGCAATTGCACTATCCCTGGTTCGCTCCCACCTAACGGAAATGCGGGTGGTGACCTGGGGGGTACTTACCCCTCACCTTCCGTTATTAAAATTGCGGGAAGACCTGTTTCAGGTATTTCACCACAAACCGGTGATGCATTGATATGGAATGGCGTAGCCTGGGAACCTGCCCCGGAAAAAGCTGCAGGGAATGGAACCAATTATATCGCCGGATTAGGTCTTGCACTAAATGGTAATATACTCAGCGCGCTGAAAGATGATCCAATATGGAACGCGGCCAAAATTGTAGGACGGGATGTCTCTACTAATCCCCCGACTGTTGGACAGGTGTTAAAATGGGCAGGAGGAGCCTGGGTGCCTGCCGATGAAAATAGCGGTAACAGCGCAACAGGATGGTCATTGAATGGCAACAATCTTATAAATACAAACACGGGAAATGTTGTGATCGGAAACCCTACATCAAATTCGACATTGTCGTTTCCAGCCACGCTCGGAAAAAAGATCACATTATATCCTGGTGCTTCAGGCGATGTGGGTATAGGTGTAGCTGGTAACCGGTTGCAGATCTATGCTGATAATCCCAATGCGGATGTAGCAATAGGCTATGACGCAGCGGGTACTTTTACTGAACGACTGGCTGTAAAAGCAAACGGGGCCCTGGCCATTAATGGAAATACAGGACAGCCGGGGCAGGTATTAACCTCGGGCGGTAATTCCGGGCCTCCTGTCTGGGCTTCCGGGGGAAATAATATTCAAACATTTTTTAAAAATGCTACCTATCCAAATTCAACAACTCATTTAACATCTTCTAATCGAGGATACATATTTACTCCTCTTATGCACAATTTGACAATAACTAAAAAATCAAGGTTGATCATAAGTGCAAATTTCTATCTTATCGGGCCTATGAATGCATTTGGTGCTCCAAATGGAAATGCGAATGTTACGATCATAATAAATGGAATACATAATCCCAACTTCTATGCTGCCACTGTTGGTAATTCCACATTCACTTCTTTAGTCATTAGCAATTTTATGTACGATGTAAATCCCGGTAATTATCTAATAGAATTTTTAGGAGAGCTAGTCTCTGGGTCGGAATTTGATATTGTCGCCGGTCAATCATCAATTATAGTTGTACCACTTGAATAATAGTTTTTTATTACTATTTAGCTCCCCGATCATTTGAATTGAAATTATCATCAACACAGAATAAACTTAATGAAGGAATAATATTATTGCGGCAAATCTATACACTGCAACCCTAACTTTTGTTCTATTGCCAGCGTAAGGAAATCATGTTATTTTTTCAAAAATAATTACTATGAGAAAAATACTATGCTGTGTGTTATTAATTTTACCAGGTTTTGTATTCAGCCAGTTTGGCCTTAAAGCCGGTCTGAACTTTGCCAATGTGTCCAGCGCTTCTTCTATTAACAGCAGCAGTCGTTCCGGTTTTATGCTGGGTATATTCCTGGCGCCTCCTGCTAAAAAGATCATCTGCTCAAGGACAGAACTTATTTATTCAAAGCAGGGTTATGATTTCAAAACAAGTACAAAAACCGGCACTGTCGATCTTGATTATATCCTGGTTCCGCAACTGTTGGGTATCAACATCTCCAAGCTTCTCCAGTTGCAACTGGGGGCGCAAATGGCCTTTCTTATTAATGCAAATGCAGATAGTACCAATTCAGGCGGTGGGGTAACAGGGACTTATGCACAGGTAATGAACTATTATAACAAATTTGATTATGGATTTGCTGCCGGTGCAGAAATTCATCCTTTCAAAGGATTACTCATTGGGGCCAGGTATAATATCAGCCTGGGTAAATTGTATAAAGAAGTTCAGACCGGCCAGGCCCCTTCATTCTCCAGCGTAGATGCAAAGAATAATGTGCTCCAGGTCTTTGCCGGCTGGACATTCGGTAAACAAACATCTAAAAAGAAAAAGTAATGCAAAAACTCCTTCTTTCCATTTTTGGGTTATTTCTTGCCGGAGATATGATTGCGCAGGATTACCCGGTTCCTGAATATAGCAATGAAATTTGTCTTTATAAAAAAGACAGCGCCAAATTAATGAGATTGGAAAAAGGGAGTTCGAGAATGGAAACGAAAGTAAAGATGATGGGTTTGGGTGGCATGAATAATGGGTATGAACTGGAGGGCGAGGCATCCAATATTCGCTTAACAAATGGACATAGCCTGGTTTTTATTTATTACACCGGACCGTCGGCTACCTCCACCTCCTTTGTGTCTGATTCAGCCATGCGGGCAAACGGCGTGGACCCGGCCATGGTGGCCAATGCCATGTCCATGATGGGAGATCCCTCGAAAACCACCTCCCTCTATAACATGAGCCCCGAAAACGGAAAAAGAAAGATCACACTACAGTCCGCATCCGGGATGGGCATATTGGGAAAGACAAAGAGAATCGGCACTAAATACACCCTGAGTATTAAAAAGGTAAAAGAGGGCTACTATGAAATTTCCGTAGATAAGACTTTGCCAAAAGGAGAATATGCTTTTGTCATGATGTCAATGGGCAATATGGATGGCTCCTATGCTTTGTTTGCATTCGGGGTTGATTGAAAACCTTAACATTATTTTCATTAAAAGGAAACAGGTAGACAGAGACCTCATTATTATTCGATGAAATATCATAAGATTAAAGTGTATGAAATACTTTGTGCAAAAATGTGTTCCTTATCTTTTTTTCCTGTTCATGGGACCATCTTCTTTTTGTCAAACCGAAACATTCGATATTGCCACCTACATTCCTCCCCATGGCTGGACAAAGAATTTAAAACAGGATGTGGTTACCTATACCACGATTGACAATAGCAAAGGCAGCTTCTGCGTGCTGGCTATTTATTCAGCGACTGGAAGCCATGGTACTCCACAGAAAGATTTTGAGAACGAGTGGAAAGCCCTGGTTGCTACGCCTTATAAAACAGTAGACAACCCAAGAACCGAAACACAAACCACGGGCGATGGATGGAAAGCTGTAGTAGGAGCAGCCACAGCCACGCAGGACAGTAAAAGCTTTTACGCGATTCTCACGGTATTCAGCGGGTTCGGAAAAGTCGTCAGTGTGTTGATTACCTTAAATGATCAGTCTTATATGGGGCTGGCAGATACTTTACTGGATCATATCAAACTGGATAAAAATGCAGTGATCGGGGAGTCAACTCCCGCGAACCGGAATAACCAGGCGATCAATAACGGGATTTCTATTATTGGGGTATGGAGCGACCATGCTTCGGCTATTGGTAACTATGTTACCGCTTCGGGCGCTTTTGTCGGGAGCGCGGATGTAAACAGCATGGAGGAATATTCTTTTAAATCTAATAGTGTCTATACCTACAAGTTTTTTGGAATGTCTAATAGCAGGTTATATTATACAGAAACAAACGGCACCTATAAAATAACCGGGGTCAACCTTGTCTTGACACCCGAGAAAAGAAAAGGTGGTTACAACGGAGCCATTCATGAGGAAGCAAACTGGCTGGGTAAGCCCGAAACACTTCAATTTTATATCGGAGCCAATAAATGGGAGGCCGGACCCTTCCTGAATTTACATAAAGACGGGAATTACTATTCTTACCCGGATTATCCTTATAATTATTATAAAAAATTAAAAGAAAACTAAATTTACTATTATTCATTTCGCTGAACGGTCATGAAACCCGGATAGGGAAAACTATGTAATTGGCAACAATCATTACATTTATTTTACCTATTTACTGCATTGCCATGTTGAATTATTTTCGGAAAAATTTGTACATTTCTGAAATAAATTCTCATGAAAAAGCTGACCTTTTATCTGCTCCTCTTTTTCCCGCTACATGGTTTTGCCCAACCGGGTTTACATATCGGGATCAAAGCCGGTCTTAATTTCGCCGATATTACCAATGCATCGGAGATCAAGGCTGATAAGCGCACGGGTTACATGCTGGGTGGGTATATTGCTCCTAAAGCAAAAAAAACGCTGGGTTTCCGTTCGGAACTTATTCTCTCCCGCCAGGGGTATGATTATAAAAGCAGCACCAACACCGGGAAAGTAAACCTGGATTATCTGTTATTGCCCCAGCTGATCACTCTTAATTTCAGCAAACATTTGCAATTGCAAATCGGAGGACAGGCGGCCCTGTTATTAAATGCTAATGTGGACAGTACGAATGGAAACAATAACGGGAGTCTTCTGAGTTATTTTAAAAAGTTTGATTATGGGTTGGCGGCTGGCGGGGAAATTTATCTGTTCCTGGGCCTTTTTGCCGGTGCCCGAATAAATATAAGTTTTAACAGCGTAAATAAAGAAGCTCCCCTGGGGGGAAATTGGCCCAATTTTATTCCCAGGATAAATGCAAAGAATAATGTGGTACAGCTCTATGCAGGATGGAGACTCTGATAATTGTTTCTTTAAGAACATTTAACATCCGGTCATAAAAAAACGGTATGGATTTTCATTGAATATGCATCAGGTTTACTACTCCACTGCTTTCATATGAAAATCATCCGCCTCCTTCCCCTGACCGGTCTGGCCATCATAGCCCTTTCCTGGTTTTCCCATGACCTGACCCGCAAACATACCGCTACCGCGGATGATCCCAAACAGGCAGTTTCTCCTCTGTTAAAAAACAATACTTACAGGAAGCTGGAACAAAAGGCTGCAATTGCCAGGCAATTTGTCAACCAGAAAGGTTTTAATGAAAGCATTTGCTTTCTGATCGATATGAGCCTGCCCTCCGGTGAAAATAGGTTTTTCATCTACAACCTTAAAAAAGATACATTGCAAAATGCCGGTCTTGTTGCTCATGGCAATTGTTTTGAGTACTGGCTGGAAGGCAGAAAATTCAGTAATAAAGTTGGCAGTGGTTGTACTTCCCTAGGAAAATACAGGGTCGGTTATTCTTATACCGGGAAATTTGGCCTTTCTTACAAACTGTACGGATTGGAAACCACCGATAATAATGCCTTTGAAAGGACGGTTGTGCTTCATGCCCATAGCTGTATACCCGAAACTGAAGTGAAAGATGAAATTTGTCAAAGCAATGGATGCCCGATGGTATCGCCAGGTCTTTTACAGCAACTGAAGTCGATTATTAATACTTCAAAAAAACCGCTACTGCTGTGGATATATGAGTGATAGATAAAAGCGAATAGTGAGTAGATAATAGTTCATTACAGTTGAAGAGAACTGACGACTTCGATACTTTATCAAAGTTGTCAGATCTTTTCTGTTAAAGACACTATTAACTATTCACTAAACTCGCTTCGATCGTAATTTTAGTGTTCAGTAATTTGCTGACGGGGCAATTTGCTTTTGCGTCAGCCGCACATTCGGCAAACTTAGCGGCATCAATACCAGGCACCCTCGCTTTTACCTCCAGATGACTTTCGGTGATCGAGCCGCTTTCCAATGTAATGGTACAGGTAGTATCTATATTATCGGGTGTAAACCCGGCCACACCCAATACAAAACTCAGTTTCATAGAAAAGCAACCGGCATGGGCAGCGGCTACGAGTTCTTCCGGGTTGGTACCTATACCTTCTTCAAACCGGCTGTTATAGGAATATTGATTACCGGCCAACACCCCGCTTTGTGTGCTAACGATCCCTTTACCTTCTTTACCAGAACCTTTCCAGTTGGCAGTTCCCTTTCTTTTCATTTTCTTTTTTTTAAATTTATAATGGTTTGTTTAGTTCTTCCAGCTCGGCCAGGCGATTTTCCGGTTCATTATATTCAATAATGAAATTATTCTTGCCTTCCCCAATAATGATCTTTAAAAATTTCTGCTGTACGAGTTCCAGTAAAGAAAGAAACAGAAAAATAGCATGTACCCGGTTCTCGCAATGTTCAAATATCTTTTCAAATGAAAGGTTCTTCTTTTCCCTTGCCTGGGACAACATCTGGTCCCGGCTG
>JADGPW010000285.1 GCA_017882265.1 Chitinophagaceae bacterium
AATTAAAATTTTTTGTCTGATGCAGACCAATGATCATGAGACCATCCGAAAGAATAGCATGGGGGTAAGGTTCCTTCATTTCACCGCTTGTTTTAAAACCTAATTTATTCCAGAACGCGATGGACGTTGACAGGTCAGCAACCGGGTGGCAAAATTCACCAAACACACCGCATTGTTTATTTGGATATTTTTCCGCCGAACCAAATTCCATTGGATTCATATTCAGCATGGTTTTCCCTTTCGGGGCCTGGAATCCACCCAGGTTATTGGAGAGAACTATGGTAAAGCCATCTGGGCTTTTAATGAAATAACGTTTTATCGCGTCACCTTCTTTGGGCTTTTGTGAAAATACAATACCGTCTTTCTCTAACTGTTCCGCAATTTTTTCAACATCTTCCGCATAATAGGTCAGCCCGATATAGGGAGTGGCGTCTTTTCGTATCATGATCAGGAGACTACCATCACTGGCTTGTGCCCAGGGAGCAGGAAAAGTATTGGAAGCTATCTTTTTAAAACCAAGTTTCTCATATACAGCCAGGGACGAGTCAAGATCAGGCGATGTCACATATACACAGGCCACATCGCCCAGTTTTGATTGCCCGGATCCTGTTATGGCAACTAACACTAATAATAAAAAGAATAAGCGTTTCATAAAAATATGTTTTTGTTTTAACTTAATGCGGCTTAATAATGTAAAAAGGTTAAGTGGTGCTGCTTGCCAGGGTATTGCGCATTAATTATTGAATACTGTTTATTGAAACACTAAATATTCAATATACAATATTCAAATTCTATTTACCCATTCCCATATACTTTTATCACCGGCTCTCTCAAAATGGCCGCCTCATCCGTACAATGAAAATAAATGACGCCGGCAATGGCTTCTGGCAACACCCATTTACTAAAATCCGCTGTGGGCATTGACTTCCTGTTTTGTGGTGTATCGATCGTGGAAGGTACCACCACACTGGTTACTACATTATTCCCCTTCGCTTCCTCATTCATTAATTCGGCCAGTCGAAAGATCAGTGATTTCGCCAGACCATACGCCACCATACCCTTACTATAGTTCATGGCTGACCCGGGTTTGGAGCCAATTAAAAAGATGCGGCCGCTTCCCTGAAGTATCATTTGTTTAAACACCGGTCTCGCCACATTATAAGCCGTTTCAAAATTCAATTTATATTGATTTGCAATGTCGGCAGTTTTTGTTTCTTCTATCTTTCCCATGGCAAAACCGCCGACAGTCAGTATAGCGGCATCAATTCGCTCATGTTTCAACACGACAAGTTCAACAAACTGCTTTGCTGCTTCCTCAATCATGAGATCCACGATGGCTGTTTCAAAATTCCTTCCGTTACTGGTTATTCCGGCCGGGTCATTAGGAATGATCGTACCCACCACATAATATCCTTCTGCCAGGAATTTTTTTATCACGGCCTGTCCCAGGTTGCCCGAGGCTCCGGTTACAATAGCTGTTCGCATAGTGATTACTTGTAAGCGAATTTATGATAAATTTTGATGGTCACTGATATCGGGCGATTAAATGAAATGCCACAGGATCATTGAAACAATAAATAAAAATCTGCCTTTCAGTGCTTCTGGAGTTTGTGCCCTAACGGGTTGGCGATAAGTTTAGTAAATTACAGGGCAGCTTTCTGTTGAGATCCGGCGATTAAGATTTTACCATCCAGCCATGAGAAAATACGGCATCTTCATACTTATCCTGCTTTTGAATGCAAAATATTTGCGGGCGCAAAATTGCACCGTTCAGGGACAAACCCCTGCTTCAGCTATTTTAGTATGTGGTTCAACATCGTTTGGACAAGCCTCGATACTTGCCTGCGGATCGAATATTGTACCAATAGCCTGTCCGAATGGAGGTAATTACGTCTGTACGGAAGCTTATTGGTACAAACTGGCTTGCTATTCAAGTGGCACAATGGGCTTTGTTATCACTCCGAATAACCTTAATGACAATTTTGACTGGCAGCTATTTGATAAAACTGCGAGGAACCCGGTTGATGTTTTTACAGATCCTTCCATGTTCGTGGCTTGTAACTGGTCATCCGATCCCGGAGAAACAGGCGCATCAGTTGATGGTATAAGTCCAATGGTCTGTTCGGGCTTTGGCGAACCTTTATTCAGTCAGATGCCCGACCTCCTGGCGGGGCATGAATATCTATTGATGGTCAATAACCATGATCAATCTCAGGGAGGCTTCCAGGTATTAATAAACGATGGAACGGCCGGTATCTCCGAAGGGATTCCCAAATTATTGAATGCAAGATCCAGTTGCGATGGCACAAAAGTCTTTGTCCTCTTAAACAAACCCATACATTGTAATAGCCTTGCGGCTAACGGAACTGATTTTACGATCAACGGTGGTGTCACCATCAGTTCAGCAACCGCATTAAGTTGCATTCCTGAATCGGGTACAGATTCTGTTATGTTGTCACTCGCCGGCCCGTTACCATCCGGTAATTATATCCTCACCATTCAGAATGGAACAGATGGGAATACTTTACTTGATTTTTGCGGTCGCGATATACCTCCGAACGACCAGGTTTCTTTTGTGGTATCACCCTTTCAACCAACACCAATGGACAGTATCACTTCCCCGGGCTGTTCCCCCAAAACGCTGCAATTGGTTTTCCGCCGTCCCATTCAATGTAATTCCATTGCCGCTAATGGAACTGATTTTACAATAACCGGGCCCCAGCCAGTAACCATTAGCAGTGTAACAACCGACTGTAATACCGGAACCAATCCTGTCTCCACCACATCAGTGATAAATTTACAACTGTCATCCATTCTTAGTGTGAGTGGCGTTTACCAAATACACCTGGCGACCGGCTCCGATGGGAATACGATCATTGATGAATGTGGAAGAATGACAACGCCTGGTTCCTCATTATCCTTTACGGTCAAAGGAACTGTATCCGCTTCATTCAACTATAACACAAAAACATCATGTAAAATTGATACGCTATCTTTTCTGCATGACGGGCTCGGTGGTGTCACCACCTGGAACTGGCTTTTTGATAATACAATAACCAGTAACCTGCAAAACCCTGTAAAGATATTTCCCGCTGCGGGACAGCACCACGTCCGGCTCATCGTATCAAATGACGCCTGTAACGATACGTCCACTATTACTATAAAACTGGATAATGCAGTAAAAGCAGGCTTTGAGATCCCGGCGGTTATTTGCCCCGGGGATACTCTTCATTTCGTTAATAAAAGTACAGGCAATATCGATACCTGGTTATGGAGTTTTGGGGATGGCAATAGCAGCAATCAACAAACCCCATTTGGTTTTCGGTACCCGATTAACGGGAAAGAAACTTTTTATACGGTTAGACTTATTGCTTTTAATATTCCATTGAATTGCAGGGATACCGTCCTCCATAGTATAAAAGCTCTTGGCAATTGTTATATAGCGGTTCCCTCAGCCTTTACTCCCAACGGAGACGGGCTGAATGATTGGCTCTACCCCCTGAATGCACTAAAAGCAGATGACCTGCATTTCATGGTGTACAACCGGTTAGGGCAATTGGTTTTTGAAACAAAAGACTGGACCCATCGATGGGACGGCAAGATCAATGGTATATTGCAGCAAACAGGGATCTATGCCTGGATCCTGAGTTATTCAGAACAAGATACAGGTAAAAAGGTTTTTTTGAAGGGGACAACGCTGCTGATGAGATAGGAACTGGTGAATGGTCTGGCAGTTACAAAATGCATCTACACTATCGTAATACTCCTTCTACCTGCCTGACCATTCACCATCGTAACTGCCTGACCATTACACAACAAAATTCCACCCATACACATCTTCCTCCTTCCCCAACCTGATCGCTTCCAGCTTTTGTTTTATAATATAAAACAAATTCCCTGGACCATATCCGGGTAAATGATGATCAATTTCCCTGATCTGTATCGTTTGAATGGGAGCCACCACCGCAGCCGTTCCCACGCCAAATGCTTCGGTGATCGAATTCTCACGAAAGGCGATTTCCAATTCATCTACGGAAACAGGTCTTTCTTCTGTTTTATACCCAAGATCTTTTGTTAACACTAATAGAGAATCTCTTGTTACACCGTCGAGGATAGAATCAGACAAGGGAGGCGTGATCAGGGTATCATTGATCACGAACATTACGTTCATCATACCCGATTCTTCGATGAATTTATTTTCTCCCCCATCCGTCCACAATACCTGGTCATATCCTTGTTTCCGCGCCTGCTGTGTAGGAAGAAAAGCGCCACCATAGTTACCACCACATTTGGCAAACCCTGTTCCTCCTTTTGCTGCCCTTATATAACGTGTCTCCACTTTCACCCGAATGGGTTTTGCATACAATTCAGGCACGGGGCCAGTGAAGATCACAAACCGGTACTTGTCAGAAACTTTTACGCCAAACCTTGCTTCACTGGCATAAACAAAAGGACGCAGGTATAAAGAAGCCCCGGTCTGCGTCGGTACCCAGGCCTTATCGGTCTCTACCAGTTTCAACAAACCTTCCATAAATAACTCTTTGGGTGGCACCGCCATGCACATCCTGTCCAGCGATCTTACAAACCGCTCATAATGCTTGTCCATCCTGAATATATTAATGCGCCCGTCATCCATCCGGAAAGCTTTCATGCCTTCAAAAACGGTTTGCCCGTAATGCAGGGCCAGGGTAGCCGGGTTCAGGGAAAGATTGGCAAAAGGAACGATCAAAGGTTGTAACCATTCATCCTCAGCATAATCGCAAACCAGCATATGGTCTGAAGTATACTTGCCAAATTCAAGAGCAGTAAAATCCACATCATGGATCTTTGAATGAATGGTTTGTCTCACCGGGATGTCTGTCAGTAATTCCATATTGATTGATTTAAGTTTTAGCAATTGATCTGACGGTCCCCGTCTGATCATGTATGGTCTGACGGTCCCCATCTGACCAAAAAAAATGGTCAGATGGGGACCCTCAGACCAATAGCCACCGGTAAACTCAGCACATGGTATTCGAATGTCTGGGTACCGATCGTAAAAAAATGTTTCCCGATCTTTTTGAATCCGCTTTTTTCATAAACCCGGATAGCCTTCTCATTACTGATATGTGTATCCAGCCATAAATAATCGGGATTGATCACCCGGGCTATATTTTCTATCCCCTGTAAAAGCGCTGTACCTGCCCCGCGGCCATGATGTTCAAACAGGACATATATCTTTTGTAATTCCATTTGAGCAACAGAAGAGATATGGTCGTTAAGTGAATGTTTTTTTACTTTGGCAAAACCAACGGGTTTCCCCTCCTGCCAGGCGAGCAGGTAAATATTATTCTCTTTTCGTATACTCCTTGTTAATTTGACAGGATCATACGTATAATCCAGGTATTCGATCAGTTCCTTTGGATGATCAAACAAATGTTCAAAGGCCTTCCGAAATGTTTTCTTCCCGATGATCTCTATAATCCCGGTATGCGAAACATCGGCACGTGTGATGATTGTATTCATATAGTTGCTGGTTACTGGTTGCTGGTTGCTGGTTACAAGTTACAGATGGCTCATGTCTTGAGGTTATAACCAGCAACAATCAACCAGCAACTAAGTCATTTCACTAACATCACTTTATAATACTTTCCTGCCTTTGTATAATTCCTTTTTCATGATGCGTTTATTTCATTTCTTACATTCCTATTTAGTCCAGGTACCAGGGTGTGTAAAAAAACAGTACAAATATTTTACAAATAATTGATAAAAAACAGATTCAGTTTCTTTATTTTTGACTAGATCAGATGAAAGGACCGAAAGTCAGGAAGTCGGAAAGTCCGGAAGAATCATTCCGATATCTGTAATGGTTTTACATTATTGAAACTTGTCTTTCGGACTTCCGGTCTTTTCTGACTTTCGGACTTTAAACAAAAAACTATGCGCAGCGCACACTTCACCACCGATGACCATATCTACCTGCAGGTAGCAGACGGTCTTGAAAAAATGATCACGGATGATATTTTGAAGATTGGCGATAAGTTGCCTTCTGTCCGGGTATTGAGTGATGAATATGGAATCAGTATGGGTACCGCTTTCCAGGCTTACTACCACCTGGAAGGAAAAGGCCTGATCGAATCAAGACCGAAATCAGGCTACTATGTACGTTTCAGCCAGCGGCGGTTCCCGGAATTACCGAAAATAATACAACCTGACCCGCTGTCACATGATGTGAGCGTGAAAGAAATGATCGCATCCATCTATTCTGATATCGCTACCAATAAAGAGAAAGTGATCAATTTTGCGCTGGCCGTGCCCCATATTTCACTCCTGCCGGTCGCCAAACTCAATAAATCGGTCATGTATGCATTGCGAAACAGTAAAGATCACTGTATCGGGTATGAGCATACGCAGGGAAATCAGGAACTCAGGAAACAAATGGCCCGGCTGGCATTCAACTGGGGTGGTAAGATCAAGGCAGATGATATACTGGTCACTTCCGGATGCCTGGAAGCTATTACCCTGTGTTTAAAAGCTGTGACCCAACATGGTGATACGGTAGCTGTGGAATCGCCCAATTACTTCGGCATTTTCCAGGCCATTGAAAGCATGGGACTGAAGGTCGTAGAGATATCCTCCTGCCCGGTCACTGGTCTTGATTTGAACTGTTTACAAAAGGCCATCAAAAAATACCCGGTAAAAGCCTGTGTGGCGATCCCCAATTTCAATAATCCTCTCGGAGGATCCATGCCGGAGGAAAATAAAAAGAAGCTGGTAGAGATCATCAGCCATAATAATATCCCTTTGATCGAAGATGATATCTATGCGGAATTATATTTTGGGAAGAGCCGTCCACGCCCCTGTAAATACTATGACACAAAAGGACTGGTGATGTACTGTTCTTCACTTAGCAAATCCCTGTCGCCAGGTTACCGGGTCGGCTGGACGATCCCCGGTAAATTTCTTGAAGAGGTAAAACGCGCAAAAAGAATACACAATATCAGCTGCCCCAACCTGACACAGGCGGCCATGGCGCATTTCCTGCAAAACGGGCGTTATGAATATCACCTGAAAAATATGCGAAAGGCATTATATACACAATGCCTGCGTTATATGCAGGCGATTATTGAATATTTCCCCGCCGACACGAAAGTATCCCGGCCGCACGGAGGATTTGTATTATGGGTGGAATTAAATAAAAAAATAAATACGTTCAGGTTGCGTAACGAAGCCATGAAACATAATATTTCTATTGTGCCGGGTAAGATATTCTCCGCCAGTTCTAATTACAATAACTGTATTCGAATCAGTTTTGGTAAACCCTGGAATGAGGAGGATGATTATGGCCTGATGATGCTGGGC
>JADGPW010000286.1 GCA_017882265.1 Chitinophagaceae bacterium
CGGGATAAGTGGGTGGAAGAAATGAATAATTAAGAAACATATCAAACATTAACGACAAATGTGTGCAAATTTTTTAAAGTTTATTGAACCTAACTTTTATTTGACACGGTGCCCGTTAAAATAACTTGCATTAAAAGTCCCATTACCAATTATAATCTGATTTACCCCTGTAGTCTGAAATACCCTAACCGTTACGGCCTGGGAAGATGCTAATGATAAATCTGCTGATATTGTTTGTCCGAAGTTTTGGCTTGTAAAAGCAGGAATTTTCTGGTTAACTTCATGAACAAGTATTCCTCCTACATATAGTAATAATTCAAGAGTTGAAATTCCGGGAACACCTGTTAAAAACCAGTTTACGGTCGCGTCAAAATGATAAATCCCTGTAGCCGGAGCCGTAAAAGTGATTAAACTGAAATTACCCCCGTAATCGTATTCTTCTACATTAAAGTTTAACACGTTAAGTATACCTGAACCAATAGTAATGTCAGAGGAGGTAACGGCTTTAAAAGGAATAGGATCTAAGATAACAGCAGGCAATACCCAGGAACCAGTACCACTGCCATCTGAAGTAAGTACTTTACCAGGTGCTGGTAACCCTCCTCGGATCTTTATCACCCCATTTATATCCAGCAGGTTATCGGGGTTCTGAATGCCAATCCCAACAGCCCCGGAGCTTACTAGTGGAGGATAAGGGTCTGTGACACAAATTCCCCCGATATTACCAGAAGTAGCATGATGAAAATCCCAAAAACGGATATAATATTTTATACCCGGTAAAAGGCCAGCCAGATTAAGGGCGGGCATTAAACCCGGTCCGCTGTCATCATCACATGCATATAAAGCAAAAGTCAGTACCGAGCAGAGGCCAGGGTTATAGTAAACAGCCATGCCACCATCCGTAATGGCACCACCCCCTGAACCCTCGGTTGTGTTGATATTCACCTGTCCGCTTGCAGGGGCCACAAAGGAAAACCAGATATCACCAGTTGTATAACTGGCACAACCCGGATCGGGAATACCAGAAGTAGCCGTTGCCCCGGTCCAGCTATATGCATTAGATGGTGTGCAAACACTGCCAGTCTGCATACTCAAAGAGATCGCTCCGCATGGATCATCGTTGGGAGGTTGCGCTACAGCTGACTGCAAATAACACATGCCAACTATAACTATTATCAGATATTTTTTCATAATATCTTTTTAATTCCGTTATTTTAAAGGTATGGTTTCCCATATTACATTATGATGATTTATATCAGAAGGACAGAAATAGGGAAAAAAGAAAATTAAACGGATGATAGTCAAATAATTCCATTGGGTTTATTCCAGAAAAAGGAGTCAGAAGCTTATGAATGTTTCCCAGCCGGATCTCACTTAAAACTATATGTTTTGGATGTGGATTGGGAGTTACTGCGATTAATTAACAAATATACAAATGAATATTGCCTCTTTCTCTTTTCAAACTCTCGACTGGTCTTCCATTCCCAAAGAAGAACATAAAGGGGAGACCGGTGTGGCTTATTGGCAAATACAAATGGTAAATTCTATCCGGGTACGGCTGGTAGAATATTCTCCCGGTTACAAAGCCGATCATTGGTGCAGCAAAGGCCATATCATTCTTTGCCTGGAAGGTGAATTGAATACCGAACTGGACAATGGCCGCATCCTGACCCTTCACAAAGACATGTGTTATTTTGTGGGTGATAATAATGAGGCCCATCGTAGTTTTACGGAAACGGGCTGCCGGTTATTTATAGTAGATTGAAACAGTAAAATAATTTTCATTGTGGCGGAACTGTTCGACAAAATTAAAAGGGAAAAAAAACAGATCGACCGATTGGTAGTTAGTAAATCAATTATAAATCATCCTTGAACCCGGTAAATGCCGGTTCCAAATCAGATGAATGTTGCCAATAAATACAACCTGGCCCGTTATCCTTTGCTATTTATTTACATCGATTCATCCGCGCTCGGTCCGTACATGCCCGGCACCGGTACATCCAGAAGTCGAAGGTATACCGACAACTGTCCCCGGTGATGTATGCTATGACTAAAGGCCCACCCACGGATAGCCACCTTTTTCGGGATGGTGAAAAATACCTGTTCTCCTCTGCGAACCATCCATGATTTGCCAAAATCCTCATCACTCATAGCAGACAGATCCTGGATAGCAGTCTCGAGGTTAGTTTGAAACAACTCCAATAATTCATCCTTCGATTCGGCCGTATAGGATTTAAAGGGATGCGCCAAAAAATCAAAATCATCAATATGGGCGATCCGGGAAGCCCATTTAATGGTTTCCGCAACATGGGTTGCCAGCCTACCGATCGTCATAGATTTTTCATGCGGTTTCCAGTCTTTCTTATCTAAGGGTACTTTTTCCAGCATTTTTTTCGTCAAAGCGGATTCTTGTTTGAGTTCGGCAATAAAAGCATCTTTGATAGCCATGTGTTTGATTTTAAAATGGTTAATTCTTGTCGCTGAAACTCAGAACTACCTGCTGTAGGCAGGGGCCATGAGATTATTTCAGCGGCAATAAGATTTCCTGATTGAAATAATTAAATGGTTCATTTATTTTTATTCGCTCTCTTTCTCTTTATGAGTGATCTTGTCAATCCCTCCTTCAAATTTTTCAATCTGCCCCTCGATATGGTGTGTTACTTCTTCCGGGTGTTCCAGTTTGTGAATAGCATCTTTCTTACGCCAGATCCGCCAGGCCTGCGCAATGGCAGATATGGCAAAAATACCCCCGATCACCCAATTCAAGATACCCTGGTTATTATTGATCTTGTTCGCAATCAGCAGGCCGCCAAAGATAAAAACACAGTTGCCGATAAAAGTTCCAAGCCCGATCCCGATAATATAGGAATTATAATGACTCGCTTTGGGCAGCAATACCTTCTTGGCAAATAATACTGTACTCCAGCCAAACCAGAAAGGTATCTGGACAGGGTTGACAGCACACATGACCACCCCGAGTACAAATTTAGGCAGCGTACTGCTCAACACTATATTTTTATGGGTACCCGGATGCATGGCCGCATAAAAACTGGAAAAAGCCAGGGCCGCCACGATCAACAGGGTCACGTATTCCAGGATTTTTAAGAATTTTTCTTGTTTCCGTATCCAATCGATGGCTACGAGTGAAATACGGACATAAATGATTTCCACCAGTAATGAGCCCACTGAAAATAACATCGCACTGGCGATTCCATCTGACACCGATATTTGCATGGCCGCGACATTCAGTGTACCCAATGGCAGTGAGCCAACAAAACTGACAAGCATACCCGTAAAAAAGATCTTTAATAAAGGTCGCATGAAACGAATGTATGAAAAAGAGGGGAATAGATGATATCGTTTCGCAGGATATAGGTAAGGAATTGGGAATGGGTTATTTGGAATTAGAAAAAATTCATTTAAGAAGTGTTTTCAGTAATGAACACCAAATTCCAAATTACCCATTCCCGAATAACAGGAATTATTCTTCGCTGTCCATTCTATCCGGTATAAACAGGTTTTAAAATTAAGAATGGAGATTCAACCGGGAATGTTCAATCAAATTTTTCCAGCATTTTAAAATGACGGCTGGACGCCCGGAGGTGGTTCCAGCCTTTTCTGAATGACCAATAAGGTATTCCGTTCTTATGATTGTAGCGGCTGATCTGGTACAAAACTTTCCAGTGATGAAGGATCACCCCGTATGCCTGCCAGATACTCATCCCGCAGTCATAAATATGATTGGGCTCGGCGCCACATCCGTTAAATTCAAGGATCTGGAAATTTTTCCCCTGCTTGAGGTCTTCAATAGACGTGGTTTTGATATCATAACGGCCATAGTAAAACTTGTCGGTATAATGGCTGACATCATCAAATACATTACAAAGGTCCTCATCGATCTCTTTGTGCAGGTTAGTAAAATGAGCCCCCCGATTGTGATTGCCTGCATAAGAGAGATAAAATACTTCACCCTCAGGCATCACCCTGTTAAAACGGTGCCCGTGACGGTATTCCATTTCCTCCATCCGGTATTTGGCACGGGGATGATTTTCAATCAATTGTTTCAGCGTGGACTGGCCATCTCCTACTACCTGCAACAATTCCTTATGAATAAATCCGCTCACGACTCCCTTTCGTTCCGAAGGGTAACGATAATAAAACACACTTACTTCTACCGGCAGGTCAACCAGGTCCTGTACAATGTATTCCACGGGAATTCTTTCATGGTATTTGATAAGGCGCTCCTCATTATCGATTTTGCGAAACAAGATCCCTTTCATTCCTATATCCGGCTTAACAATAAACGGGAAACTGAACCCGGCTGTTGTAATTCTATTTTTTACTTCTTCAAATGGCCAGTCATGCTTGATAAAAATAGTTCGCGGCACCAGGTTGGGTGGCAACTGGTCATACATCTCTTTCTTGCCTTCACCTTCAAATCCGCCAAAAGCAATAGTGGGATTGGAGGAGCTGAAGTACCAAAGCGACCAGGAACGCAGGCAATACCATAGCCAAACAGGGCCTAAAGGAAAATAAAGAACATAAAAATTCCAGAGTTCCCAGTGGGTAATTTTTCTAAAAAATTGTTTCATCTGTATGAAAGGTCAACAAAAATAACCTACAGGCTCAATAAGAAGCTAATTTATTCGATAATATTGTAAAGCATTTATTTTTTTAAACGGGTAAAATAGGGTAATGAAATATTTAACAGATCTCCTTATTATAATTTTATGGGATATATCAGCCGGAGCGGTATCATTGCCTGTTAGTAAACCGGCAGCAATTAATTACCATGCGGCTCAACATATATCTTCTATTCCCATTCAGTCGATGAATCCCCTGCTGAGCCTTAAAACCCGGGATCTAGGACTTATTGTAGCGATCGTATTAACTATAGGATCCGTACCAAGATGATCAAATCATTATATATGAAAGTTCCAACCGTTGCTGAATTAGTTGCCAGTGGACAAAGCCCCGATATATTATTCTGGGTAGGTTGTGCCGGAAGCTTTGATCAGCGGGCGCAAAAAATAACACAGGCATTTGCCACG
>JADGPW010000033.1 GCA_017882265.1 Chitinophagaceae bacterium
GGCTCTTTTTTAAAGAAAAGAAGATGACCGTTGATTGAAGTGTGCTTTTTATACAATTAAGCTGATTAAAACAGAAAATATGTTCAACGGATGCAGCAGACTCTCATCATTGAAGACGCGGAGGCGCGGAGATGGATTAAATCCTCTGCGTGTCTGCATCTCCGCGCCACTGCGATTCAAAATCAATATTTCAAACCCAATAGCAATCGGGTTTGAATCGCAGAGGCCCCCGCACATGCGGGACTGAGATGGATTAAATCCTCTGCGTCTCTGCATCTCTGCGCCTCTGCGATTCAAAATCAATATTTCAAACCCGATAGCTATCGGGTGACCCATTACTTATAACCGGGCCGGGGCTTAAATTATGGTTGCGGGATGGTGATGGTAACGCAGGTGCCTCCGGGTTGACCAGCGTCGGAAATGATATCTTTAATAAATATAGTGATGGGTTTATCCCCTGAACCACTTAATAAATGTAACCGCTCTTCCACCATTCGCATCCCAACCGATTTATATTGCAAAGACGGATGAAGGTTGTTTTTCAGTTCGCCTGCTTTCTTTCTTCCAATGCCGTTATCAATAATCTCACAAATCACGGTATCATCATCCGGCATTTTAATATTGATCTGGAGAAATTTATTTCCTTCTTTATGGACCAGTCCATGGTGCAGGGCATTCTCCACAAATGGCTGTAACAACATATTGGGTACTTTCACCAGTTGGGCTTCTTTTTCATTCCCTAAATTCACCTGGTAACTGAAATCGTCCCCCAGTCTCACGGCTTCAATTTCCAGGTAAAGTTTCAACATGTCGATCTCATCGGTGAGCGAAATAATATTTTGTTCTGATTGATGCAACACTTTACGTAACAACCTTGAAAAGGTTGAAATGTATTTATTGGCCTTATCAATTTCCCCCATCAGCGTAAATTGCTGGATAGAGTTCATGGCATTAAAAATAAAATGGGGATTCATTCTTGCTTTCAGGGCTTTTATTTCCAACTCCGCTATTTGTTGCCTGACCGCTTCCCTTGTCTTAATATGATTGATCCGTCGTTGAATGATCCCATAAAGGATCCCTGCGACTATTAATACGCCAACCAACCTGAACCACCATGTTTTCCAGAATGGCGGGGTTATTACAATATTTAATTCCGCTATCCGGGAGGAAGCAAGGCCATCCCTGTTCACGCTTTTTATTTTGAAAATATACTTCCCACTCTGCATTTGGTTATAATGGGCAGCCTGCTCTTTACCGGAAAGGATCCAATCAGGGTCTATCCCCCCCATCTGGTAATAGAATTTCGTTTCATCAGAAAAATTGTATTGAAGGGATGCAAATTCTATGACAATACTGTTATCCTTATAAGCAAGATGAATAGATGCCGCATCCGTCAGTGAATCGATTCTAATAGGCTTGTCAAATATTTTAAATCCTGTTATTACAGGAGTCACAGGCGGTGTATCTAAAATATCTTCCGGCTTAAATGCCATAAACCCCTTGTTGGCGGACACAAGAAATTTCCCGTCTTTCAATTTCAGGAAAGGAGCATTACTGAAAATATTATCCGTGATCCCGTCACTGATCCCATATTTAGTGATCGAAAAATTATTTATGTTTATCTTACAAAAACCCCCATCACAGGCAGCCCAAACGTTTTTGAGGTCATCCAGGGCGATAGTTTCCACAATGTTCCCAGGCAAGCCGTCTTTTGTTGTCAGGCAGCTGAATATTTTTTTCTTCTTGTCAAAAATATCAATACCCATTCCGGTAGCGAGCAACAACGTGTCATCATTATAAGGAATTATTCGTTTGATGATGTTGCTGCTGATGGAGGAAGGATCGTTTTCATCAAATAAAAAATGGTTAGTGTAGCGGTTTGACCGTTTATCAAATTGATAAAATCCCTGCCCGTTTGTTCCCGCCCAGATAATACTATCGGCATCAAAATAAATAGTAAATATATTCCTGGGAAGCATTTTTACACCCGGTGTAGCTGCTGTAAATGATATAACCTGGTGTGTCTGGTGATCAATTTTTTTCAATCCACCTGACCAATAACCAAACCATATATCGCCTTTTTCATCTCTTTCAATAGTATTAATATTACCAAACAGGGCCGTATCATTAACCAATGTAAGTTGATCCTTCCGGGCATCCAGTTTCAACATCGTTTTTGCCTGGTTAGGCGCCCAGATAATACCCTGTTCATCCTGGAATAAACACCATAACTGGTTTTCATTAATATGCGTATTTCCCGCTTTACTAAACAGGTATTTCTTTTTTAGTGTAAGATCGCTGCTGAACCTTACTATTCCACCGGAACGGTCATAATAACAAATGTAAATATCGTTGTCCAACGGATCCTGGAGGAAGCCATTGACTTCATACTCGGTAGTATTTTTTTGATTAAATGTAATATTTGATCTGTAGAAATAGAAATGCGTTTTTCCCGGATTAAAAATATTCAAATCCATATCATCACTGGTCACCCAGATATTACCGTCCCTGTCTTTTAAAGATATAATACCCCAAAAGGATTCTAAATTACCATGGAGACCATTGGGATCATCATTCTTCACAGGTATTTTCGTAAATGAATCTTTGACCGGATCATAGATCGCAATACCCTCGCCGATCAAATCAACGATCACGGATCTGTCTGCATAACCGCTCAAATTGGCCGTGTTTAATTCAATATCTAACGAATTTGACTCCGTCCCGTTAGCATTTTTAAACGAATACTTTGAAATAGTGTTTGTAACTAAATCATATTTAAGAAGCATTTTACGCCGGCGAACTCCAATCCAGCATTTATCACCTGAAACTAAAAAAGCGGTAAAATCTGGTTCGGCCTCAAATACTTTAAGCTGCCCTGGGTTATGATCACGGTCGGTTATTTTTTCGGTCAGGGGGTTATAACATTTAATACCTCCCGTAGTGGCAACCCATATATTTCCTTTGTTATCTTTATCTAAAGACTCGGGCGACATGCCGGCCGTTATTCCCAATAATCCATTACAGCTTTCAAATTGATTAGTATGATTATTAAGTTTGTAATAACCATACCGGTTTATCAGCCATATATCACCAGAATTATCTTCAAGAAATTTTGATACCCCGTTAATGATGGGGGTTTCCTTTTCTACATGGAGGCTATAGTTATAAAATTTCCCGGTGCCGCGGTCCAGCAGGTAAGGCGCGCCCGCATTGGTTCCAATCCAGAACCGGTGCTTACTGTCTTCAAAAATGTTAGTGATCCATCCATTATGGAGCGCTTCGGGGTCATGCAGGTCGGGCAAATAATTTACAAACCTGCTGCCATCATAGCGCTGAAGACCATCTATGGTGCCTATCCAGATATAACCTTTCTTATCCTGGTATAAGTTGCTGATCCGGGTATTAATAAGTCCGTTTCCAGTGGTTAAATGACGGAAAACATATGGACCGGGCTGTGCAAAAGCCTTATCACAAAGAAAAAGCCATAGCAAAAAAATAGCCGCAAGGATGAACTTATGTTTTATAGTATTCCGCATGTAGGAAAGAAATGATCCTTACGGGAAGCCCATGACGGTTTTCCCTGTAAGAAAGACAAACGGAAGTTATGCTGAAACCATTTCCGCAACTTAATTATTTTCCAGGTGTTGATTTGTTTGAGCATTCATTACAAAATGGAATGTATTCCTGGAATATCCCTTACGGGTTTCTTCAGATTAATTTAATGTATCATTTATTCCTGAATTTCCCGATATCTTCCATCATCAGTTTGATCTGTTCTTTTAACCCGTCAATTTCTTTTTGTTGCTTCCCGATTTGCAGGTTGGGCTCAACCCTGGCTGCTTCTACCTGCTTTTGTAACTGATCGATAATTAATTGTTGTTCCTGCACCGCTTTTACCAGGGGGACTACAAACTGGCTGTACGAAATAGAATAGTTATCGGTCGGATTTGTAGGAGCATTTACACCATCAAAAGGGTAACTGAGATCTTTTGCAATTTTCTCCACCTCCTGCGCTACAAAACCGGTATGGATAATGGAACTTGCCTTTGAAGTATTACCGCTCAGCCGTAAATATTTTTGCTGAGCACTGTCCGGCATATTTTGTATTAAATACCTGTCCAGTTTATCAATGTTTAATGTATAAGTGACAGGCTTCAGCTTCGTAATAAAATCAAGACCCGGCACATTTTCCCTGATATTTTCTTTAAAGCGGCCATCGCTAAAAGTACTCCAACCTGAAGCAGCCCATCCTCCAATGACGCTCACGGAAGAGTTCCCGATCACGACTTTATTGCTGGCATTTACGGTAGCGTTGTAACCTATGGCGGTGGCATTGATCAGGTTGGATGCACTTACATCAGCGCTATAACCAAGCGCCGTATTTTGAGAACCGGTAGTATTGGTGGTTAAAGCATCCGCGCCCAGGGCTGTATTATCATTACCGGATGTATTTGACCCCAAAGCATTATTACCGACTCCCGTATTTATCGAACCAATATTGTTTGCATCCAACGCTTTATCGCCTGCGGCAAAATTCGAAGAACCGGTAGAATTTGCATATAATGCTTTATAACCAAATGCAGAATTATAATTACCGGTACTACTGAGTAAAGCATTGAAGCCATAAGCAGCCAATTCTATTCCCCCGGTATTTAGAAATAAAGCGGCATCCCCTGTGGCTGTATTTCCGGTGGCTGTATTATTGGCAAGTGCCTGGTCACCGATAGCGGTGTTGCTACTCCCGGCAGTGCCTGAATTCGCCATGGCCCCCCTACCTATTGCTGTATTGTAAGATCCGTTGGAATTAAACGCTAAAGCGCTTTCTCCTATTGCTGTATTATAAATTCCCGACAAATTGTTAACCATGCTATAGGTACCAATAGCTGTATTACTGCTTCCGTTATTACCAAGCAATGATTGAAAACCAATGGCCGTATTGGCACCGCCGGATGTATTTGAATATAGCGCCTTTGAACCAATGGCTGTATTGGAACCAAACCCGGAGATCTGGTTGAATAATGCAGAATCGCCAATTGCTACCTGGTTGCTCCCCGTCTGGTTTTCATGCATTGCATAAACTCCAATAGATACATTGGAATAACCCGTGGTATTATTCTCCTGGCTAAAGGTCCCCAGGGCAGAATTGTAATTACCCGTAATGTTCCGATTAAGTGCATATGTGCCTACAGCACTATTATTTTTCCCGGTTGTATTATTAAACATGGCATCAGCCCCCAAGGCGGCGTTAAACGAACCGTTTGTATTTGTCTCTAAACAATTAGTTCCAACAGCCGTATTACTATTGCCAAAAGCAATAGTAGAATAAAGTGCATCGGAACCAATAGCTGTATTATTTGAGGCCGTTGTATTTTTAAATAATGCCTTGGTACCGATAGCTGTATTACCAAAAGTATTATCCGCATGGTATAGCGCAGAATCGCCTACCGCCACCTCGTTACTTCCTGATGTATTCGTAAATAAAGCGTTGGTTCCGATAGCTACATTGCTATGACCCGTATTGTTAGCACTCAACGCACTATTGCCAATAGCAGTATTACTGCTTCCACTCGTGTTAGAATTCAGGGCCAGGTCGCCTGTAGCGGTATTGAAAGAACCTATATCGTTTTCGAACAGGGCCCAATCGCCATTAGCCGTATTACGGTTGCCGGTATTGTTTGTGTATAATGCCTCGAAACCGGTAGCCGTATTATTGCTGCCACTTGAATTGTTCATTAAGGTTTTAGATCCGATAGCGGTGTTTTTGGCAGCGCTTACCCATAGAGACATTAATGCAGAGTCTCCTACGGCAACCATATTACTTGTTGAGAAAGAATTGAACAAAGCACTTACACCAATAGCCACATTACTATTCCCGGTCGAATTGATGGCCAATGCGTATTTCCCAAGGGCGGTATTGGTGGACCCTGTCGAATTGGACTGCATACATTGTAACCCGACGGCCGTATTATTTAAACCCGTTGAATTAAAAAAAAGTGCCGACGGACCCATTGCCGTATTACCATTACCTGTTGTATTGGTATAAAGGGCTAAAAATCCTAATGCGGTGTTAGAACTTCCACTGCTGTTCAGGTATAATGCTTTTGAGCCCACTGCCGTATTGCTATTGCCCGCCTGGTTGTTATACAATGAAGAATCCCCAACCGCCACGAGGTTGATCCCGTTTACAGAGTTATAAAGGGAACCAACACCTACCGCCACATTGCTGTATCCGGAAATATTATTGAAAAGTGTTTTGCTACCAAAACCTGTATTGGAGCTGCCAGTTGTATTCTTATTAAGTGATTGATAACCGTTGGCTGTATTTTGATTACCGGTTGTATTGGATGCCAGGGATTGTAGTCCATAAGCCATATTAAAAGCAACGGGATTCATTTCCCCTGCGGGTAAATTATTTACCCTGAATTTTAATGATTTATTATCAGTAGTACCAATGAAATGAGTTAATGGATTGGTATTTGCATTCCCTCCCAGCAACCAGGCGCTTTTTGTGCTGGTATCGGCGGTGGTTATTTGGATCCACCTGCTGCCGGTATAATAATAAAAGCCGCTATCCATATCCGTCTGATAGATCAGTAGCCCGGCGGCGGGATTGATGATGCCCGTCACCTGGGAATTGTTCATTCTTGGAATCAACACTCCCTTAGAGGTTGAGCTGATATCCAGTAAGGAACTGGTATTGGCTATGGCACCGGTGGTGTTAAGAGCAACCTGTGCATTGGATGGCTGGAAAAAAACTGATAAAATAAAAAGGATCAAGACATACTTTCTCATAAAATTAATTTTGAAAAAGTAATATTAACTTTTGCCGGAGGAACACCCTTATATTCTGATTTAGTGGTGGGATTCGTTTACTTAGTGGATATAAACAGGCCTTCCGGAAGTAGGGAAACCCGGTTTGATTTCAGGTAACAAACCAGCAAGTCATGATTGCGGAGTGTCTTTTTTTTCCCAATTTTGCTGCCGGGGTAGCTGTAATAACGATATAGGTTGTACTGATGCGGCCTGATATTTACCGGCAGGTTTCTACATTAAATAATAGGTTTCAGATTCATTTCCTGGAGTATACGCATTGTTCCTTCCAACCGGCTTATTGTACTTTATTAATATCACCAGGCTGATGTAATATTTTTATTTTCATAAATGTAGCAATGCTGGTAGCTCTTTGCTTTGCAAGTTCTGCTTTTTCACCCGAAAACAATTCCTCTACCGTGGAAGTAAATACCTGGAGCCATTGCTGAAAATGCAGAGCATTCAATGGGAAAACCTGGTTGATATGCCTGTGCACTTCCATGGGATTGCCAATATAGCTTCCTGTGTAAAACAAGGTATTTTCCCAGAAATCATACATCACCGGCAAATGCCTTTCCCAATTTACTTTCATAATGTCATTAAAAATAAACCCAATAACCGGGTCAGTGATCACCTTATCATAGAATCTGTTCACCAGTAATTGAATATCATCCCTGTTTTCAATATCTCGTTTTATTATCATTTAAAGATCTTTACGGTTAAATTTACGGGTCGAAAACCATACGGGTACCGCTATCCAAAGAAGCATGATGCCGAATGAAAATATCATACCGGTATAGGTTCCGAAAAAATCTTTAAAAATAGCCCCTGTATAACCCATCATCGCAGATACATCCATGTGTAAAAGGATCATGATCCTTCCCAGGTCAACAGGGTTCAGGGCCGTTACCACGATCATAGGTTTTTCCAGGGGGTAATCTGCAAACTGGAACAAGAGAAATAAGATCAATCCGTCAAACAGCAGCGAAAAATACAGCCAGAGCAAAATGGCGACGCCAATCCCTTTCGCCTTATCCCTTGTTTTTACGGCCGCCAGCATGGCAATGGCTACAAAGATGATGCTGAGTAAAATACCCATTCCGATCATCATGAAACCTATTGTATTGGCCTGGTAAATGATAACGGGAATACCCGCCCCGATAATAAAAGACAATGATAAAGAAGACGCCAGGCCCGTGAACAAACTCAGCCAGATCGTTTTTCTTTTTAGGGGCTGGCTCACCAGCAACTCAATAAATTCGGCACTGTTGTAAACATAAATAGTGGAGAAGATAATGCTCACCAGCGGAACGAAAATAAGAATGATATTCAATAAACTCAGCAGGCCCTTGCTGTTGTTGTCTTCCAGGCTGAACATGCTGAAGGATATAATGAAAAGAGAAGCCGTATATAACAAAACGATCCTGTTGCGCAGGATATCGGTCATTACATATTTTATTATTTTTTTCATTTTTAATTTTTCCTCATGAAATGAGCAATGGCTTTATTCAGTTTTACTTCCCCCGTATCTGAACGCAATTCCTCTATACTTTTATGAAACCGAAGTTGCCCATCCTGCATATAGATCACCTGGGTCACCAGGTCATCGAGTTCACTTAGAATATGAGAGGTGATCAGGATGAGTTTCCCTTTTTTCTTTTCCATAATGATCTTTTCTTTAAGGATCTCGGAAGCAACAGGATCCAGCCCGGCTGTGGGCTCATCCAGGATCAACACCACGGGACTGAATAAAAACGCCAGGGAAGCGCTTACTTTTTGTCGGGTCCCGCCGGAAAGGGTACGCATTCGTTTATTCATCAGGGTTTTCAGCTCAAAAGCATTTACCAGGTCTTCATCAAGTGTTACTTTATCGCCGCGGATATCTTTCATCATATTCAACACCTGGCCAATCGACATATTGTCAGGGTACCGCCCGGTCTGAGGCATATAACCTATCTGTTCTCGGTATTGCCAGTGATGTAATATATTGTTGCCGTTGAATGTAATAAACCCGCTATCCTGTACGACCATTCCCAATATGGTTTTGATCAGGGTTGTTTTTCCACTGGCATTAGGTCCTATCAAGGCAATACATTCTCCTTTATTGCAGGTAACCGATACGTTGTCCAGCGCCTTTAGTTTCCTGAATTTTTTAGATACATTACTGGTAATGATCATAATATTTTGTTTATACCGGATCCTTTAGAAGAAATGCTCATTTAAATAAGCGATTTTTCAGTTTAAGTATCTAGTATCCACTATCCAGAAACGGGCAACACTTTTTAATTCAGCCGTTTCATCATCGGGTGTTCATCTTTCAGGTTTTCCGGGGTGATCCCTGGCAAGACTTTTTCGGTCTTATCCATCAGTGAGGTGATAAAGCTCCGGAATAACATCATCGCGGGTGGGTTTTTCTCCACGATCATTGAATACAAACTAACCGGGCGGTAAGGCACATCACCGATCTTATCATTATCCAGATCGTACCCTTCATATTTATCCCAATAATTATTGTTGAAAGTATTCAGCACCAGGGAGCTATTGGTGGCCACATCAAACGTATTGCCGATAAAATTATTCCTGGTGACAACGATATCCATACAACTGGCCTGTATTTGCATGGCCCAGCCGTTGCTTTCAAATGTATTTCTTTCCATCTGTATCCTGTTGGCTCCTTCCATATGAATGCCGGTGGTGTTTTTGTCGAAATGATTCCCGCCGATATAACTGTCAGTTATTTCTTTCAGCAATAATCCATAGGCGCCGTCACCCCAGTTCTCCTCAAAATAATTATTGAACATTTTCACGCTATGCGAATACATAACAGACACCCCGGCCCCATTATCCCGGAATATATTAGTGACATACGTATCATTCTGGGAAAACATAAAATGCAACCCATAACGGATGTTTTTAAAAGAGGTATTTCGCCAGATAATTGAATTGGTGACAAATTCAAAATAGATACCATCGCGGTGGCCCGTAATGGTATTACCTATTATTCTCATACTATCGCTCTTCCAGCAATGAATGCCATTACCGCTTTGTTGTTCCTCCTCTTTATAAGCTTTGAGTTGATTATTTCGGATCGTACAGTTGGTGCCGTGTTGCGAATAAATACCAAAAAATGTGTCATCGAGCTTATTGTTCTCTATGACCACCTCCCGGCAATCATAGATTTTTATCCCTGCGATATCTTCCATGCTTGAAACACCGGAATGCATGATGGTAAAACCATCCACGATCACCCCGTTCGCTTTCACAGAAATGATTTCATATTTATTCTCACCATCCAGGACTGGAAGTCCAATACCCTTCAACACAATTTTTTTGTTTAATACCAGATTCTTTTCATGATACAGACCGGCTTCCACGAAGATGGTATCCCCGTTAGCTGCCGCCTGGACGGCGGCAGAAATTGTTTTGTAGAATTGATGGTTCCCCACATACCAAGTTTTTGCGTGGGTAACCATCCCGGCACTGAGCAGGAATAATATGAGCCATACCCTTTTCATTGATCGAGTTGTTTCCATGTAATCACCGTGCCCTGGTATTGCTGTGCCATTTTTTTCAGGCTATCTTCCATGCTGAATGCCACGATATTTCCATTCATAGGCCCTTTGAAATTATCACTTTGCAGCAAGAAGGCATTATCTGCTTTTATCAAATTATGTACCCCTGTAAAATCCGTAAAGTATACAGCATCTATGTCCTTTTTTTCAACGGTTGTAGCGTCCATGAATGCCAGGAGACAGTGGCTATCATCAAATTTGAAAACCTTCCCTTTGCGGGTAATCATTTCAGCTCCATAGCGGTTGTCACTGATGGTCATTTTACAAAAGGAGCAATTATCCTTTCCGATCTTTAGAGATTCGGGTCCTGCATGACATCCGGATAACCATATAACAGAAATCACTGACAGAATAGCTTTTACAGGCAGGCGACCCCGCTTTACTTTCCTGGATAACCACCACTCAAAAATTACCAATAATAAAATCATCACTCCGACCCCCACAAAGATCCAGCCGCCGGTACCCGGTATGGAATATGCTCCGAAATTGAGCAGTTGTTTATAGCCGACCAGGGGTGGCTGGTATGCCATCCCCGGCACAATGATCGCCGCATCGGGGTTCAGGTGATGACCATAATTGAATTCCCATCTCCAGAAATCGATCATGGCAATTACACCAAAACATACAAATAATATGAACAAAATATTGAGCCATTTTCTTCTGCCCAGCCAGGCAATAAAAATAAATGCCATCACAAAAAAAATAATGATGACAGGTAATACCGTAAACTCGATAAAGTCACTGGTATGCAGGGTTTTCATCCCGATATAATGGTTAAGCCCATTGATTATATCCACATTACCCCCCAGCCTGTTAGAAAAGATCAGCAGTTTTAAACCTTCAGGATACTGGGGTGCCGTCAGATCAATTCTCCAAATCGGTATGATCAACACAGCGATTAATGCCAGACCGCAAATCAACAAAAGAACCCGTGTCAGTGTATTAATTTTATTGCTATTCATTTCTATCATTGGTAATAAAAGAGAGGTTTGATCTCCCCATTGTGTTTACTTTCCATTATAATTTACCTATTCCTTCACAGTAAAAACCCTCCGGGAACATGACTCAAACCTCTCTTATTTAAATTTCTATTTATTTTCTGTACTATCTGATTTTGGCAGATTGGTACCTGTACTATAGCTTATCGGTACGCTGCTACCTGCCGGAGATACTCTTGCATAGCCCTGCATTTCCTGGTGTAAAGCACTACAGAAATCGGTACAATAAAAAGGAAACATACCGACTCTGTCCGGCACCCATTTTAAGGTGGCGGTTTCACCTGGCATAACCAATAACTCAGCATTGGCGGCACCCTTGATCGCAAAGCCATGAGGTACATCCCAATCCTGTTCAATATTGGTGGCATGAAAATATACTTCATCTCCCATTTTAATTCCTTCAATATTATCCGGTGTAATATGAGAACGGATGAGTGTTAAGTATACATCCACTTTGTTACCATTCCGCACCACTTTTGTGGTACCCTCGCCTTTTGAGGCATAGGGGCTTTCATTCTCCTCAATTTTAAAGAATTTAACCGATTTATCCCGGATCAAACTGGCCACTACCGCCTGTGCATAGTGCGGTTCGCCAATGGTGGGAAAGTCCAATAACAATTTCATCTTATCACCGGTAATGTCAAACAACTGGGCCGCCTGGGCCAATTCGGGACCAGTAGGCAAGTAACGATCCTTGGTGATTTTATTATAAACAATTACATATTTGCCATTCGGCGATTTGGTATCCCCACCTGGAATACATAAATGCCCGGGTGAATAGTAAGTCGGTTGACGATCGATGATATTTAAATCTTTAATATTCCATTTTACAATTTCGGATGAAACAAACATGGTAGTGATCGCATTGCCTCTTCCATCAAACTCCGTATGCAACGGGCCCAGGCCGGGTTTTTTCACTTCGCCATATAAGGCAGATTCATATTTAATGACCGGAATACCATCATAATCTCCGATATAATCTTTTGCCGCAATGGCTTTTTGTATTTTATCAAAACTGAATACAGGGATCAATGCCGCCAGTTTGCCGCTTCCCACAATGTATTCACCGGTAGGATCCACATCACATCCATGCGGTGATTTTGGGCAGGGAATAAAATAGCAAATATCTTTTAATTCTTTTGTATCCAATACCGTTACTTCTGTTTTAAATTCAGAAGTGGCCGTATGTGTTTTTTCATTATACACATTATGCGCATATTTAACGGCTTGCTTTCTTCCCTGACCGGCTTTAAAATATTCTTCCGCTTTCTTCCAGTTGACCGCCATTATAAAATCCTTATCCCGTTTAGACGCATTAACTTCCAGCAGCGTGTTTGCCTTTTCCGTATTATAGCAGCTAAAGAAAAACCACCCGCTTGAAGGGCCTTTTCCGGAATGACTTAAATCAAAATTGACCCCCGGGCATTGCAGCTGAAATGCAATATCCATGCTACCAGTGGTTTTATCCACGCTGATAAAACTGATGGTCCCTTTAAAATTATCCTTGTATGTATTGATAGGTACATCACCATTCTTATCATCCGGGGGTACGCTAAACCTGGTACCGGCAACAACATATTCTGTGTTTTCGGTAATAAATGGGGAACTGTGGTTTCCTGCGCTGTTGGGCAGTTCAATGATTTCGGCTGTACGAAATGTAGTCAGATCGATCCGTGCCACCCGGGGTGTGTTATTCGCGTTGGCAAATATCCAACGTCCGTCAATCTCACCGTTGGTTTGAGACAGGTCCAAATGGTGTTGGTCATCCCAGGGTATAAAACCATGTGATGTAATTAACATGGGTTTGGTTTCTTCTGAATAGCCATACCCATTTTCAGGGTTCACTGAAAAAATGGGAACCACCTTCAGGAGCCTTCCACTTGGCAATCCATATACACTCATCTGACCGCTGAATCCACCCGACACAAAATTGTAAAATTCATCATATTTACCGGGAGCCACATATACTTTACTGGCCGCATCTGAGCTAACTGTATCACCGGCATTTTTCGGTTTACAGGCATCCATACCCAGTAACAAGGCAACAGCCACCAGGGCGGGGACACCATTTTTTATTTTTTTCATATTTATGATATTAAGGTTAAAACCATGTTTCGGTTCTTATTATTTCACTCCGTCATTCTTACGCTGAAACTCATAAACGCCCCTGGCATCATCATCCGTTAAATTCTGATTGGGCATCCGCACGAGGCAAATCTCGAGGAGAGCCTGGGCCTTGGGATCTTTATTCAACATGACATCAGTATTCGTAACGAAATTCATGATCCACTCTGCTGTATGCCTGGAAGTAACGCCCGCCCAACCCGGCCCTACCAATTTTTCCTGGGTAAGTTTATGGCAACTGCTGCATTTAACAGCATACACTTTACTCCCCGTTTCAGCCATCGCCGCATTTAATGTCGGCCCGACATCAACTTTTGTAAACTTACCTTCACCCCTGTGGGGGTCGTAAGAGGGGTTACCCTCTGGCGTTTTCTCAGTTTCACTTCCCGATGTTGACGCGGGGGTGTTCGAATTATTACCACCACAGGATAGTGCGAAAACAACTATGAACCCGATACATCCGATAACAATTAATTTTTTCATAATGCGAAATTTTTAATTTTAAAATTGACGATGCAAGATTACTATGGCTGTCATTTTTATGTTATGCGTTGAATCATAAAAACGAAAATTGGCAAGGATTGATCTTTTTTACCGTATCAGGGGAATTAAGCGTAACTTACCACTAGTTAGCGGTTGAACTATGAGCAATATCATCCCCCTGATTGCCCAATATCATTTTATTGCATAATCCATGCAATTAGCTTTAGCCATTTTATTATCATTTACCATCAAATTATTTTAATAATGATTGACATTGACCTGCTGTTAGCCTGGGGAGCCGGATTTAAAAAAGTAGGCAAGGGAACGACAATTTTCCGTGAAGGAACCACCTGTTGTTTTTATTACCAATTGGTAAGCGGGCGGGTCAGATGGATGAATATTAATGATGAAGGCAAAGAATTTATTCAAACCATTATTGAACCCGGAGAATGTTTTGGTGAAATGCCTTTATTCGATGATGAACCCTACGCGGCCAGCGCTATTGCAGATGAGGATGCAGTGTTGATCCGTTTACACAAACCCGTATTTATTCAACTCATTAAAGAAAACCAGGACTATCATTTTAAATTCAGCCGTTTACTGGCTCAACGGGTGCGCTTTAAATTTTTACTCTTAAAATCCCTGGCTACCCATGATCCCGAATGCAGGATCAGTGCGTTGCTGAATTACCTCAAAAAGGAAAATAAAAATTTCTGTGCCGGCTGTAATCAACTTAAATTAACAAGGCAACAAATTGCAGATATGACAGGTCTGCGTGTAGAAACAGTGATCAGGTCCATGCGCCATATGCATGAAAAAGGTGAACTGCTGATCAGTAAAGGGAAAGTATATTGCTGATTTATGATTACAATCATAGCGGGTGTACACCCCTGCTTTTATTTTTGCAGCTAAATACAGTGCATGGGATCATCTTTACGCCGCTGGCTGCAGGTTTCATTTATAAACCTGCTGATCGTTGCATTGATAGGAATTATACTTCGGATTAAAATTGCTTTACCCTTTCCCTTTTTTGAACAACAATATTTACTCCACGGCCATTCTCATTTTGCATTTGCCGGATGGGTAACCCAGGTATTGATGGTATTAATGGTACAATATCTTAGCCAGTATAGAGGAGAAGATTGTTTCAAAAATTACCGCCTGCTTTTATATGGTAACCTGATCACCGCTTATGGCATGTTGGTCTTTTTCGCCTTACAGGGTTACGGTTTTGGGTCCATCTGCTTCTCCACCTTATCTATCATCAACTCTTATTTTTTCGCGATCCGTTATTGGAAAGATTTAAATCGTGTTACCTATAATAGCCCGGGTCATCCCTGGTTTAAAGCAGCATTATTATTTTATGTATTATCCTCGTTAGGGGCCTTTTCACTGGCCTATATGATGGCCAATAAAATAATGTTTCAAAACGGCTACCTCGCTTCTGTATATTTTTTCCTCCATTTTCAATATAATGGCTGGTTCTTTTTTGCAGGAATGGGTTTGTTGATCTCCAAACTGGAAAAGATAATGGCAGCGACAAAACAGTTGAAAATTATTTTTGGGTTATTCAGTTTTGCCTGTATCCCCGCCTATTTTTTATCAGCATTATGGATGCCCCTGCCCAGGGTAATTTATTGGCTGGTAATAGCATCAGCCATCGGGCAGGTCGCAGGCTGGCTATTACTGATCAACCTGTTCGTAAAAAATAAAACAGCCATAAAACAGGTTTTCCCCGGAAAAGGCAGAAAGCTGCTTCTGCTGGCGGGTATAGCACTGACGATAAAATTATTATTGCAACTGGGTTCTACTCATCCTGCTCTCAGCCAGCTGGCTTTTGGTTTCAGGCCAATTGTTATAGGGTATCTACATCTTGTTTTGTTGGGCGTGATCACCATCTTTATTTTTGGCTATATCATTTCTATGAACTTATTGGCTGTAGGTAAACATTATATAACCGGGATCTGGATATTTGTTTCAGGAATTATTATCAATGAAATATTGTTAATGCTTCAGGGGGTTACCGGTTTGAGTTATACCATTATTCCTTTCATCAATGATTTACTCCTGGGGGCGGCCATTATCATGTTCAGTGGAATCCTGGTATTCAACTGGAATAGCCAGGGGCATAAACTACCGTGAAGTACCCCAGAAAATAATATACTGTTTCCCATGGTACGCAGTATTGAAAATGAATGAATCGTAATTACATTTCCCCCGATCTGATCTTCGCACGCGGATGTAAGGAAAATGAGACCTACCCCATCCACTTCCTGATTTTAATCAACCGGGTATTCAATCGTTTCAAAACCGGGCTTTCCAATGACATTAATCATCACTGCCTATAACGATTGTCACCGGAAAGCATCCCCGGCCATACTATTTTGCATCCTATAGATTTGCAATATGATCCGTAATAAAAATAACTGTCTATTCTTTATTTGCTTCTTAGCGGCTGGTTGCAGCCCTCCTCATATGATATCCTTTTGGGATAGAGATAGCTCAGTGGCTGCCCATTATAATAAGATAATGGTTGTAAGTATTGTTAAAGAGGAACATGATTCACTAAGAACAGTAATGGAACAACAGTTAACTGTGCGCCTCAATGAACTGGGCAACCCTACCGTAACATATGAGCAGGAATTTGGTCACAACAGACTGAAGGGACTGGGAGAAAAAAATACTTACCTGGAATTATGCGATAAGGGAATCGATGCTATCCTGACCGTGTCACTTATCGATCTTTCAAAAAAGGCTTATCAAAAAAAGAATAGCATCAATGAAAAATATCCTGCGGCTTTTTATTACGACAGAATATGGAATTACCGGAAATTACAGGAGGATACTGCAGGCCAGGAGCCTTTAAATGATCGCCGGTATGTCTGGGAAGCTATTCTTTTTGACCTGGGTTCATTGCAGCCACAGTATGTGTGGCAAACGACCGAATTTAGCCCTGGTGATATTATAAAGGAAAGCATTGAACTGCCGCAATGGATTATCCATAGAATGCTAAAAGAAAAAATCATAAAGAAACAGCCGCCGGTTCCTGCTGCCCACAAACCGTTCTGATCAACCGGGTTGAAACCCATTGGCAGGTTAATCCTGTTTAATATATACAATAAACGAACAATGGAAAAAGAAGAACTCGAACAACTTCTTGGCAGTGGAAGTGACCAGCTTCAAAAACTGAATAATATTGTTTTAAAGGCCATCGAAGAAGAAAAGCTACTCTCGCAGAAACTCATTGAGTTCGAGGATAAAAACCTCCCTTTCAGCAGCATGATGGCAGATCGGATGGCCACTTTTGGCGGAAGCTGGAAGTTTATCATTATATTTTTTTGCGTAATGTTATCCTGGATAGCTTTGAACATCTATTGGATGGCAAAGCCATTTGACCCCTACCCTTTTATTCTATTGAATCTTGTCTTATCCTCTATTGCTGCCTTACAGGCACCGGTCATTATGATGAGCCAAAACAGGAAGGAAGAAAAAGACAGACAAAGAGCTATCAATGATTACCTCGTCAACCTGAAGGCAGAAGTTGAGATACGGAATATGCATGAGAAGCTAGACCTGCTCATGGCTGAACAAATGAAAACGTTGTTTGATATTCAAAAAGAACAGATGATTATCATGGAAGATATAAAAACGATCCTGACGAAAAAATAGGGACATAAATATAAAATGAATTGAAATGAAAGGGTTAGACAATGAAACATATGTGGTCCTCCTCCTTCTTTCAAACACCAGAGCAGTTCTGATAATAGCTGGACGATGGGATATTATCTTGATTCAGTAAATCCGAACAGGTCTTGGCTTATCACCCGAATGGGCTATAATTCCATTAAACAGTTTTGGCTGTATATAATAGATAAAGCATGGATGGAATGGGCGCATTGCGTCATGCAAAAAGGGTCCTTGAATGGAATTAAGAAAAGAGCTGAAAACAAATAATGTTTCCTGGCAAAACTTGCGATCATTAAAATAATACATATATTGATCGTGCCCGGCCGATATTTTTTCCTTTTGATTTCATTGGGTACCGAAGAATGCTGTTTTACAAGTTACCGAATAGTAACTTTATTAATGAAAGGGAGTAAAAGATAGGAACAAAAACGAGAATAACTTCATCATGGATTCTCTCACACATATAGCTCTTGGCGCCTGTATGGGCGAAGCTTTCGCCGGGAAAACATTAGGTAAAAAGGCAATGATCTGGGGTGCGTTGGCACAAAGTATCCCCGATATCGATTTTCTGGCCGGATTCTGGATGGATACGCCGGGTAGTCTATTAGCTCATCGCGGATTCACCCATTCATTTTTATTTTGTTTACTTATTACACCTCTATTTGCATTGATCGCTGAACGATGGCACCGTCCTCATGATATCAGTATTGGAAAATGGATGCTGTTTTTCGGGGCGGTGATTTTCATTCATATTTTTATTGATGCTTTTAATAATTATGGGGTCGGCTGGTTTGAACCTTTCAGCCATAACCGCATTTCTTTCAACGCTATTTATGTGGCCGACCCCTTCTTCTCCCTATGGCCCGGTATTGCCTTAATCGCTCTTCTTATTCTAAAAAAAAGGGTACCCAAACGAAAATACTGGTGGCGAATGGGCCTGGTGCTGCCCGCTTTTTACCTGGTCTATTGCGGGGCAAATAAAATGAAGATGGATAGTGATGTAAAGGAAATTTTGCAAAAACAACATATTGCCTATACAAGATATTTTAGCACCCCCGCCCCGCTGCAGAACTGGCTATGGTATGTAGTGGCCGGCAATGACAGTGGTTATCAGGTGGGTTTCCGGTCTGTATTCGACCATAAAAAAGAGATCAGCTTTCAATATTTTCCCCGCAATGATTCATTACTTAACCCGGTAAGAGATCATGAGGATCTGCAAAGACTCATTCGATTTTCAAAACAGTTTTATACCGCTGAAAAATGGGGCGATACCCTTGTGTTCAATGACCTGCGATTCGGCCAGATCATTGGCTGGTATGATCCAAGAGAGAGATTTGTTTTTCATTATTATATCCAGCACCCGCATGATAATCAATTAGTGGTGCAACGGGGGCGTTTTGCCAAATGGGATTGGAAAGTGGTGAAAGCACTTGTTGATAGGATCAAGGGGAATTGACCTGGTTCATCGTATGATGATTGACCACAATCAAAATGGTTAGTGAGCCCCGTCAGGTTCCCCGGCTGATGGAGTCACTAAATTTGATTGGTAATAAACAATATATGAAAACAATTGTTGTTCCGACTGACTTTTCAGCCGTAGCGCTAAATGCATCACATTATGCGGCAGAGTTGGCGGTTAGTATAGATGCCAGCCTGTCTATAGTACACGTTTGCGCACTGCCATTACAATATGTTGAAATGCCTGTCCCGGCCGTCCATCTTGATGAATTGATGAAAGATGCGGAGGTAAAAATGGCCCAGTTCAAAAATGAGATATCGTTAAAAACAGGGGGTCAATTAAAAATATATACTGAGATAAAAGCCGGCAGTGTGGTCAATCAGCTGAAACTATTTTGTTCGGAAGCAAAACCGTATGCCGTGGTGATGGGGCCACGTAGTGCAGGGGGTCTTGAAAGATTCCTTTTTGGCAGCAATACAATTACCGCCATAAAAAACCTGGCATGGCCCCTGATCGTAGTACCCGCCAAAGCGAAATTCAGGGCGATACATAATATTGGGCTCGCCTGCAATTTTAAGCAGCTAGAAGATAAAGCCCCGGTTGAAGTGATCAGGAAACTTGTCAGAGATCTTCATGCTAACTTACATATATTATACATAAATAAATACAAGACCTGGGAATATGGAGCTGATTTCATTGAAGAAGCCGGATGGTTGCAGGAAATGATTGGCGATCTTGACCCGAAGTATCATTTTGTCAAACATTCTGATATTGATGAAGGGTTGAATGAAAATGCAACTACTTATGCACTGGACCTGTTGATCGTTATTCCGAAAAAACATGGATGGACAGATGCCCTTTTTCATCATAGTCACACCAAACAACTGACACTGCATTCACGAATCCCTATGATGGCAGTTCATGAGTAGCAGGTCCCGGTGCCCAATGAAGTATAACAAAGGAGAATTATAATATAGATCATCAACAATAAAATCTTCCGACTATGATCGGGCGCCTCAATAAAGAAGAAATAGAAGAAGTATTAACTTCCAATGTGCTCGGGCGTATTGGATGCAGTGATGGTAAAAAATTATATGTAGTCCCGGTCAACTATGTGTATGATGGGAAATACATTATCGCCCATTCTGTGGTAGGCCTGAAAATTACAATGATGCGAATCAATCCCGAAGTTTGTTTCGAGGTAGATGATATGAAAAGTTTTACCAACTGGAAAAGTGTGATCGCCTGGGGGCGGTACCAGGAATTGATCAATGAACGCGAACGGTATACCGCCATGAAACTTTTTGTCGACAGGATGATGCATATGAAGATCAGTGAAACGGCCATACCACCCGAGATTTCGGAAAAAAGGGTTCATCCGCGGTCCCCGGGTAATATCCGGCCGGTAATTTATCGAATCGTGGTTACCGAAAAAACAGGCCGTTTTGAAAAGGATAAATAAAATATGCCAGCCATTGTCACTATTACTTTCAGCCCCTGCATTGACAGATCGGCATCTGTATCTTCTTTGGTTCCCCATACAAAGTTAATCTGCAGCCGTCCCAAATTGGAACCCGGCGGTGGCGGCATCAATGTGGCAAGAGCCATAAAAAGATTAGGTGGGGAAGTGATCGCAATTTATCCTTCTGGAGGGTACACCGGAATGCATTTCAATAAGTTGCTGGCGGATGAAGATATTCCTTCTATTATCATCGAGACGGAAAATGAAACCCGTGAAAATATAATTATCCTGGATGAGTCGGATAATAATCAATATCGCTTTGGAATGCCAGGCTCCCTCTTGCTGGAAAAAGAATGGCAACATATGTTAAAATCCATTGAGGAAATGAACCACATTGAATTCATTGTTGCCAGTGGAAGTTTGCCCCCCGCTGTGCCCCCTGATATTTTTGGCCAAATAGCCGCTATCGCTAAAAGGAAA
>JADGPW010000287.1 GCA_017882265.1 Chitinophagaceae bacterium
TGACTATATCAGCAGTAATTGCTTTATCTTGCTGCCTGTTTACAACGTTGACGTAAGTCGTATTGGTTTCCCTGGAATACACTGTCGTTACATCAAGATAGGGTATTCCTTTATACTGACCGGTATTAAAAGTATCGCATACTACATAAGTATCTACCGAATTGCCGAGACAGTTGTTGGAAAACAATTTAAACGTATAGAACAAAGGAGACTTAAAAGTTCCTTTGGCAGGATCGCTTGACAACAAAGATGTAAGCGTGGTAAAATTTGCCATTTTCACCACATCAGCATGGCGAATAAAAGAATTTAAACATTGCGCTATTGGCAATACATTCATAAAATTCCTTCCAAAAGCGCCCCACTCATCTACAGAAAGGTAGATTGGATTTTTAAAACTCATCTTTGCTTTTGCTGTTGCAACCTGGCCTGCAACCAATCGAATCTTTTCATCAAAATCCATAGCGCCATTTCCCATGTAGGCGTAATAATTATCAGGAGAGCCTCCTTCCCAGTAGCGATGGATAGAAAGATAGTTAATCTTATCGCCAATACCTTCTAACACTTTGCTGTTCCAGTCAACCCATTTTCCTGTAGGTTCATAATATGACGAACCTGAGCCAACCAGTTGGATAGTATTGTCAACCGATTTCATCGCCTTTGCGGCCTCTCTTGCGGTTTCTACATAGTCTTCCGCATTTTTGTGGCCAAGCTCCCACGGCAGACCATCAACTTCATTACCCAAATCCCATATTCTAACGTTGTATGGTTCGGGATGACCATTCTTTGCTCTCAGGTCTGAGTAATAAGTACCTTTTTTGTAGTTGCAGTATTCAACGAGGTAAGAAGCGTCCAGTATAGACCCGAGGCCAAGGTTTACGGCTAAAATATTTTCGCTGCCGATAGATTGATTCAGCGCCATCCATTCATCTGTGCCGACATGATTGTTGTCAACGCCTCCCCAGGCAAGGTTTATACGTGTTGGCCGCTGATCCTTTGGACCGATACCATCTTTCCAGTCATAACCCATCAAAAAATTTCCGCCGGGCCAACGCATGTTGGTAACCTTAAGTTCTTTCATCGCATTAATATAATCTTTCCGGAAACCGTTTTCATCAGCTAATGGCGATGACGGATCATACAGATTGCCATAGAGTGTGTTGAACTCAACAGAATCCGGCAAACCCATTCTGCGGCCATTGAAATGAATTGGCTCCATAAACACACCGTAAATCTTCGGATCAATTTCGCCAATGGTACGGTTAAGATCAATTTTTATAGTTGCATTTTGAGCGGACGTTGCAAGCCACAGGCCAACGGTGCTCAAAAGCGTAAAAATGGTTTTTTTCATGCTATGTCATTTTATAAATATTTGAATATGCAGTAACCCGGACAATGTTTCTTCGTTTGCAGTAAAATGGACCCTGGTGAAGTGGACTTCGTATGCCCTATCCCGTTTTATCCTCCAAAACCCTCTGTCTGTTGCTTTTCGTTGAAAAATAAAAACCTTGCACAAATGCAACCTGTATTTTATCACTTCACATCTGAAATTAGAGGTACTGTTTTGCCGCCAAATCTTCTGATTTTAGCAACCGGTTACCTAAATAGCGTGTTGCAACTTCTTCCATCTTTTACCAGTATAATTGACCGTCGTTAATAGAGCTTCAACATATTTATTTACAGCACTATTATTAAAATCAACAATCGCTATATCAAAAACAATAATTTCATTATTCATCTCGATGCAAATCAATCGTTGAAACGCTAAAGTAACGAATTGTAACAGGAAATTGACAATCGGTTACATTTAAGATATTTTTTCTACATTGCATATTATTGCACCGTTATTGAGGATATGTGAATGCCTTCCGTGTCACCACATCGTAAGTGGTGCGGGTTTTTACCGCATGCTCCCATGATTCATGACAAGGTAAAACCTCTGACTTCCACTTTTCAAAGGTTTTCAAAAGCAATACCAGGAAATCCGAAAATGCCGGCAACAGATGAGGATACTAATAAGAATGCTACTTCCTAATATGTAACGAATGAAACAAATATTTTCAATTCTTTTACTATTTGCATCGACCACTGGTTTTTGCCAAGATAAACCTCCTTTGAAACTATGGTATAATAAACCTTCCGGCGATAAGTGGGAAAATGCCTTGCCTATCGGGAACGGGAGACTGGGAGCAATGATCTACGGAAACGTAGATACGGAAACGATCCAGTTAAATGAAAATACCCTTTGGAGCGGCAGCCCCAACAGAAATGATAATCCTCTTGAATTAGATTCTTTGGAAGAAATAAGGCGTTTGATATTTGCCGGTAAACAAAAGCAGGCAGAGCTCCTGGCAAACAGAGTTATCATAAGTAAAAAATCGCAGGGTCAGATGTTTGAACCGGCGGGTGAGTTAAATCTTATATTTAAAAGTCAGGGTAAATATAAAAATTATTATCGTGAACTGGATATAGAAAGAGCTGTTGCAAAAACTTCTTACCGAGTGGGCGATGTCACTTACACAAGAGAAATACTGGCATCCTTTCCGGACAGGGTAATTGTAATTAAATTATCAGCAAGCAAACCAAAGAGCATTTCATTTACGGCTTTTTATACAACACCGCAACCGAAAACTGTAATTAAAACAACGACTGATAAACAATTAACGATCGCAGGAACCACAATAGACCATGAAGGAGTAACCGGCTTAGTAAAATACAAAGGTATCAGTCAATTTAAACCTGATGGTGGCTCTTATACTTCAACCGATACTTCTGTAGCAATAACTAATGCAGACGCAGTTACCATTTATATTTCCATCGCAACCAACTTTAATAATTACCATGATATTACCGGCGACGAAAATGAAAGGGCAAAAGCCTGTCTTAATAAAGCGGTAACAAAAAGTTTTGCTGCCATGTTAAAAGCACATGTTGCAGCGTATCAAAAATATTTTGGTAGGGTAAAACTTAACCTTGGAACCACTGATGCCGCAAAGTTGCCAACAGATGAGCGGCTAAAAAATTTCCATGCAACAAACGATCCGCAGTTTGCTACCCTTTACTACCAGTTCGGCCGGTATTTATTAATTTCTTCATCGCAGCCTGGCGGCCAGCCGGCAAATCTTCAGGGGATATGGAACAACAAATTGTATCCGCCCTGGGACAGCAAATACACCATCAACATCAACGCTGAAATGAACTATTGGCCTGTTGACAAAACTAACCTGGCTGAATTAGATGAACCTTTTATCCAAATGATTAAAGACATCGCTGTAACAGGTAAACAAACGGCAAAGGAGATGTATGGGACGAGAGGGTGGATGGCCCATCACAACACCGATATTTGGCGTGCAACCGGTGCAGTAGATGGGGCTTTTTGGGGCGCATGGAGTAATGGCGGTGGGTGGACCAGCCAACATTTATGGGACCATTATCTTTATAGCGGCGACAAAGCTTTTTTAAGGTCAGTTTATGCGATATTAAAAGGAGCAGCTTTGTTCTATGCTGATTATCTCGTTGAGCATCCTAAGTATCATTGGCTGGTAGTGTGCCCCGACGAATCACCGGAGAATGCTCCGGCAGCACACCAGGGATCTTCGCTTGATGCTGGTGTAACAATGACCAATCAAATTGTATTTGACGTATTCTCGACGGCAATAAATGCTGCCAAAATTTTAAATGAGGACCAGGCACTTTCTGATACTCTAAAACAATTGCGCAGCCGTTTGGCACCAATGCAAATAGGGCAATATGGGCAACTCCAGGAATGGTTGGATGATGTGGATGATCCGAATGATCATCACCGACACATTTCACATTTGTATGGGTTGTTTCCATCGAACCAGGTATCACCTTACCGCACCCCTGAATTATATAGCGCAGCAAAGAACACTCTTATACAACGTGGGAACATATCTACTGGCTGGAGCATGGCATGGAAGATAAACTGGTGGGCGAAAATGCTGGATGGTAACCATGCCTACGAGCTTATTCAAAACCAACTTACTCCTATCGGCACCAATGCGGGTGGCGGCGGCAGTTATGATAACCTATTCGATGCACATCCTCCGTTTCAAATAGATGGAAACTTTGGTTGCACGTCCGGCATCACAGAAATGCTGATGCAAAGTGAAGATGGTTTTTTGAGCCTCCTTCCCGCCCTGCCGGATGTTTGGGAGAGAAAAGGAAGCATAAAAGGCCTGCGTGCAAGAGGTGGTTTTGAAATATTGGATATGGAATGGAAACATGGGAAGATTGTGAAATTAGTTATCAAATCAACATTGGGCGGCAATTTGAGATTACGTGTTCCCAATGAAATAAAGCCAGGTAATGGTAACAGGTTGAAGAATGCAGTTGGTGAAAACCCAAACCGATTTTATAAAACAGAAGTTATAAGGAAGCCTGTGGTTTCAAGTAAAGCAATCATCACACCTCCTGTCTTAAAAAAGACCTTTGTTTATGATATCCCTACCCGGCGCGGACAGGTACTCACACCGATATTGGAATGATCACTGTATTGATAAAATAACTCTTGGAAATTAAAACAAAAAAAATGAATATCACCTCTTTTGCAATGGTGCTGGCAATTACAGTAGCAGGTATTAACTGTTCAGCACAATCAACACAGCCGGCTGTAATTGAAGACTTCAAACCTTCACCCTTAAATCAGCCAGGGCAGGAATATCCACAGGTAAATTCGCAGGGCTATGCCCGCTTTCGGATACTGGCGCCTTACGCCGATAGTGTAAGAGTGAGCCTTGGCCTTGGCGGGCGCGGAGGTACTTTACTCACAAAGTCAGCAGATACCTCGTGGATGGGTACAACCGAAGGCCCCATGGACGAAGGATTTCATTATTATCACTTAACGATTGACGGCGGTAAATTTAACGATCCCGGCGCAATGAACTACTACGGTTCTACACGTTGGGAAAGCGGTATTGAAATCCCCGCGCACGACCAGGATTTTTATTCATTAAAAAATGTACCTCATGGCAATGTGCAGCAGGTACTGTTCCCCTCATCAAGCACCGGTACTTCCCGCAGGGCTTTTGTTTATACACCGCCCGGTTATGACAAGAATTTTAAAAACCGTTATCCTGTGTTATACCTGCAGCATGGCTGGGGCGAAGATGAAACTGCGTGGAGTAACCAGGGGTATGCTAATTTAATTATGGACAACCTGATTGCCGAAGGAAAGACACAGCCCTTCATCATTGTAATGACCTATGGCATGACGAATAATGCAAGATTTGGAAAGATCAGGGAATTTAAAATTGATACGTTTCAAACTGTGCTTGTGGACGAATTGATTCCTTACATAGATGCCAACTTCAGAACATTCGCTAACCCAGCTCAACGAGCCATGGCCGGGCTTTCTATGGGTGGTATGGAAACCCATACCATTACACTGAATAAACCGGATGTTTTTTCATATTATGCTTTGCTAAGCGGTGGCACATACTCACCAGAAGAAATAAAGGATAAATCAAAAGTGAAACTAATTTTCATTAGCTGCGGCAGCAAAGAAAGACCAGACGGTGTTAAGAACGCTGTGGTTGCGCTTAGGGATGCCGGCGTCAATGCGGTATCATACATTTCCGAAAACACCGCTCACGAATTTCTTACCTGGCGCCGTAGCCTGCATGAACTTGCGCCGCTATTGTTTAGAAATTAGACATTATCCATAAAACAAAAAACATCATATGAACCAAAGAAACCTGAAAGGAAAGAGCCTGCTGGTATTGACAGTAATGGTTTTAATGATCACTCATTCCTTTGCACAAGATCCAAAGTTTTACGTGTTCCTTTGCTTTGGTCAATCTAATATGGAAGGGAATGCAAGATTTGAACCCCAGGATACAACGGTTGACAGCCGGTTCCAGGTTATGGAAGCTGTTGATTGTCCCAACCTGAATAGGTTAAAAGGAAAATGGTATCCGGCAGTTCCACCTTTGTGCCGATGTAGTACGGGGTTAACGCCAGTTGATTATTTTGGCAGAACGTTAATTGAAAATCTTCCAAAGGATATTAAAGTGGGCGTTATCAATGTCGCTGTGGGCGGCTGTAAAATTGAACTCTTCGATAAAGACCA
>JADGPW010000288.1 GCA_017882265.1 Chitinophagaceae bacterium
GCCATAAAATTCACTCATGCCCATACAACCTAAACCTAATTGGGATGCCGTGAGACCCTGTGAACCTAAATTTTTATTCAGCATAAAATTGATTTATTAATAGTGAAGCGGGAATAAAGATAATCCAGGGAGGGAGAAAATAGGTAAAAGTTAATAGTTAACACCTGACCGAGTGACCCCAGTCGGGGATAAAAATGTCTCTTTATTCCGAAAGATAAAATGGTTTGCCTCAATTCCTGGTTTCCTATTCAGTATTTTTTGTTTTAGTATAAATGCCTTCCCAAATTTTTGTTTACAAAATCATAATAAAGCAGGAGGCCCCTGTTTTTTAATCATAAATTTTTGTTGTAACGGGGCCAGGGTACTTGTCAGATTGAACGGTCAACGTAATTTTTCACTCCTTACTTAAATTCTTTCCATTTGGCGCTTCTTTACACTTACTCCACATACTATTAATATTCCAGGCCAATGGAAAAATATTTGTTCAACGATGGAACGAATGGAACAAGGGAAGTGCAATCGAAGGAAGAACTGCAGGAGTTGATCATTTCCATGAACCACCCGGAGACGGCCAGGATATGGATATTTAGCAGCCATGAATGGATCAGCTATACGGCTTTTATTAAACAATACCCTTCCTTTATTACCAAAATAAAACCGGTATCAACGATCCGGGAGTATACTCAGCTACCACGGTCGGCAAATGGTAAACGCTGGCTCAAGAAATTCCTTTTTTTTACGGGCGCTGCAGTAGGTATATTCCTTGTTTTCAACTTCACAAAGATCAAATGGGAGAAAACCGCGCCGGTGACGGTGATCGCACCCCGACCGGATAATGTGCCGGTGATGGATATTGATTCATTGATCTATGCGATCGAAGATGCGAGGGAGGAAAACCTGGACAGGAGCACGAAAACAAATCTCCGTATCCGCAATAACTGGCCGGACCGGATACAATTACAACTCAATTCCGACCGGGAAATCAGCACCGCCGGTACCCGGTATAGTAATATGGAGGTCCTGATTGATAATTCAACGGGTTATAATATTGATAATGCGGTAGTGAGGCTTACCATATGGAAAGATAAAAAACCGAACCATACGGATACGCTGAATTTCAACAATATCAGCTATTCGGGGGTGGCAAAGAGATCGGTGAACAATACGTACCGGGGGGATAGTCTTTCCTTGTCTTTCCAATCCATCAGGGCAAAAGGGTTTAATTTTTGTTATTCAGCTGCTTCGAAGAATAATTCGGGTAATTATAATGACAGGTGGTTTTGCATTGGTGGGCAGTAGAGACAAGTCATGCCTTATCTGTACTGCAGTCGGCAGTCAGGCAGTCGGCAGTCAGTAAGAAAAATATTCAATCTTCAATAATCAATCTATGGCGCTTTATTATCTCCCTCTCCTCATCAGAAGCGATCGCTATTTTGTAGCGAGACTTGAGCATGATAACAATGATGAAGAAGGTCCTGAGACACCTGCCCGGCCGGTAGACGGGGATTTCAATTTTGTAGTGCATGCCGAGGACAGAGTGTTAACTCCGTTGCTAACGATCGAAGACCCCGGTAAGATTGTATTGAACCAGATGGCGCCTTCGGACCGGCAGGATATACCATTACGTGAATGTCATATTTCACTGGTAAAAAAAGCCAGAATGTCAGAAGGGCAGGGGAATGCTTTTGAATTGCTGATCCGTAAGAGCACGACACTTGTCGTGGAGTCTTTCCAGGATGAAGAGACAGGTTTACGGTTGGATTATTTTGCGGACCAAAAAAGGATCTCTGTTGGGTTTTATAAAAACCGCGTGGAACTCGCACCCATTTACCTGCAGGTAATCTTGGTGCATGAAGAGGGTGAAAATTATACGGGTAAATTCCTGTTCTCGATCGCCCGCTCAAAAGATTGCCAGCGCGTCGTGATCGATTTTGGTAGTGAAGCCAGCCAGATCGGTTATAAGAACTGCGGACCGCAATCCGCCATTGTTCAGTATGATATTCTGGAGAATATTATCAGCCAATTGAATATGGCTGATAAAACAAAGAACTGGCGGAGGGAAGATTTCCTGAACCACGAAGCCGGGCAGAACATGTTGTACCGTTCTTTTTATGCCGTCAAAAAAAAGATCACCAGGGAAGAACGGGTAAATTTTCCTTTCAATTTCACTCCTGATATCGTGAATGATGAGTTGCGGCTGTTCATTACACGGCAGGAAGTAGCTGCCACACAGGTTTCTTTCAGGGATGATTATGGTATTATCCCTAACCTCAAACTGGGGATCGAAAAAAGTCTGCAACTTTCCATAGAAGATCATACAGAAGATTACAGCATCCGTTCACACAAAAAAGAACTCGTCAGCGCGGTGCTGCTTCGCCTGTTACGTTTAATGATCAGCACTAAACCAGGGTTCCAGTATGGCGGCATGATCGTGACCCTGCTGGTCCCCAATATCTACACCCAGCATGATATTTTTGAAATGCTGAATGAATTGCGGAACAGGACCGGAACTTTATTATCCTCCCTCCATATTGCTGATGATAAACTCTATATCGAATACGAAACCATTTCTGAAAGCGATGCGGCATTTATGGGGTACCAGCAAACCCATGGGGAGAATGTTCGCCTGTCAAACGGTGAGATAGCGCTGGTTATTGATTGCGGTAAAGGGACTACCGATATTTCTATGGTATTGGCCGATGACAATGAGAATTACTCCAGCTTTTTCAGAACGGGTTTTGCAGGGGCGGGCAACGTATTATTATATGGATTTACAGAAGATTTCCTGACCCTTGTACTCCGGGCCATTCCGGGGAATAATGATATCTCTGTAAAGGATTTTATCAGCCGTCATATCCTTGATCAGAACCTGACCGCCGATGTGCTGAATTTTATCCAGTTGATGGAAGACCAGAAGAAGAAATTCAGGAATCTCCAGGCAGTTGGCCTCAGTGAATTTGCCCAACTGGCCGAACAATCTCAAAGTACGGAGCGGATGATCGGCAATCTGTATAAGGACCAATCCACACTGCTTCCTTATACGGAAGCCATCCTGAAAGACAGGAGTATAAGGTGGGATGATGAGATCACCGGGCTTATCCACAAAGCCACGGATTGTATCGTGTATTGTATTATTGCCAGTATCAAAGACGTGATCACAAAAGACATAAAGAAACGGATCAGGACCGTGATGCTGAGCGGGCGGGCTTTTTATTTTGATGAGCTGAAGATCAAATTAGAGAAGGAACTGAAGGATATTCTTGGGTTGTCTGTAAAAGTGAATACGGTGCCCCCGGGTCGTGCCATCAATAATAAGAATGTAGCTATTCATGGCGCTTTCAGCGGCGCTTACAAGATCACTGATTTTACAGGGATCCCTATTGATAAAAAAGAAGGCCTGTCAAAGAACAATGATGTGCTCAATAATAACATGTACCTGTACCGCGGGATTAAAATTGAACCCGGGAATGATATTTTATATAATGCGGCTGTCGTGCGGCGGAATAACCAGGAACTGAAAGCCTTTAAAAATAAAACGGTCGATATTTATTTTACCCGTGATAATATTTACCTGCGGTTGATGGAGAACCAACATGTAAAAGATGTGCGATCCCTCTACAGCATTCTTACTTCGGTGGCTGAAGTATATTCCCCCATCCAGGATATGAAAGCTATTTCCATGTTCCCTGGTTATACCGGGGAGCTGGCTTCTGTGAGCGCAGTATACCAGGATGTGGTAAAGGAAAAAGCGTTTTTACGACAAAAACCAGTGAAGAAAAAACAGGGGATCCTGCAGTTTTTTTCATTTTAACTACAAAAGAAATCCTATGCGATATAAAATTTGGATATCCCTTTTACTGCTTGCGGTTAGCCCGCTGCTTTTAGCACAGCAAGCCGACAGGAAACCGATCAGGATTGTAGATACGCTTACTATAAAGGAAAAAGCCGAGCGCAATCCTGTGATCCTCCGGTCGGAACTTGATTCCATGATCAAGCAATATATCGCCAGCCTGCCGCCCGTGAAAGTTCAGGAGCCTGTAAAGGAAAAGACCAATGATACTCCTGTTTATTTATTGGGGGCGCTACTCGTTGTGATTATTTTGCTGGGATGGCTGATCTACCTTTTTTACCGGCACCTGCGGAAATCCGACCGTAATGTGGCCGAATTGAACAAGCAGGTAAAATACCTGGAATTATATTCCGGTGCGCCACTAGTTAAGGAGTTTTCCAACACGGGTAAGGAGAAGGGATCAAAGAACAAAACTTCGGCTCAGCTTCTTGAAAACAAGATCAATGACCTGAACGCCGAACTGCATAAACTATCCAAAGAAAATGAAGGGTTGAACCGGGTGATCAAAGAGTATAACGGGATACAACATGAATATGATTCATTGAAGCACGGAATGTCGAAAGCCTATAAAGTGAAAAATTACCCGGGTTATGATAAGGACAAAGCAGAACCATCGGCTTTCCAGGGTGTATTGGAAACTGAGAATTCAGTAGCGAATTATGCCTATGAGAAATTCCTTAAACCGATCCTGTCGATCACGGATAGCAATAAGAACAACCCGGCAAAGATCAATGCCGATGATCGCCGGAAATTACTGGACCTGCTTGTTTCGTTATCATTGCTGTACATAGAATATCTCTACCTGCGGGTTCAGGACCTCGCGATTGGAGGAAAGATGGTAGAGCGGTTACAGGCGTTCAGCAATGGAAAAGGGCTTGACCCTGCTTTATTAAAAAAATTAAACACCGAGTTCGGGAGCCGTGCCCTGGTATTACGGATGGCGCTGGATAAAGCAGAATTGCACCAGCTTAGTTACCCGGTCTTTGATGAAACGAACCTGAATAACCAATAGACCGTACCATGCTGAAATTTGTCACCAGCTTTTCTTTCCTGTATTTGCTGACCATTGGTTCATTGCTCCTTTATGGGGTGGTGTATTATAGGGATTTTACCCGCTCCGGGTACCAGCGGAGAAGATTCCCTTATATTTTTTTACTGATCAGTGCGGCTTGTTTTGCTTTCCTTTATTTTAATATTCATGCTTCCCTTAAATTAAAAACATTCAGTAATCTCGATCATCACTTTATCCGGCATGACGGTTTTGAAGTGGCGCAAGGGATCGAACTGGGAAGATCGGATACAGTTAATTACCAGAGCAATTCATTTAACAGGTTCATGCTCAGTAAAAAGATGGACCAGTTAATAGTGACTTCTTCTTATTCCGAGGAACCTTTTTATATAGCTTCAGGAGGAACCTATAAATTATCTTCAACCAGTTACCCGGCTGTCCATCACTCCATTTCATTTCATTGCGATTCAATGGAAGTGGTGATACGGGCCGTCGCTGACAGCAATTTTGAATTACAGGTAAATAATGCCATTATTTCCAGGACTGGTAAAATGATAAATAAAGGTGCTTCCGCCTGGAATCTTTTCAAAGATGATATATTTTTTATCAATACATCGGCGTACACCAATGACAATCTGGGAAACAGCCTTCGCTGCATTCTGCTCCTGAGAGATGATGTTTCTCCAAAGGGATCTAGCCACTCAAAAGAGGGTGCGGGGTCATTGAAATATTTTTTATCGGGTCGGCTATTCCGGTATGTGGATGCGATTAAATATGATGAAAAAGATCTCCGGTTGACAAACCTTGTTTTTACTAACCCCATTACCGATAAAAGTACGATCGCCTGGGGAATTGGTTTTTTGGATAATAATAAGAATCAGTTCAGGGTCAAATATCTTGGGGCAGATAGTTTTGCTTTAGCGAACCTTTATCCTGTTGCTTATCCTCTGTCGGAAGAGAAACGGGATGACTGGACTCAGCATCCCGTCAAAAAATTTCTTGTCTCTGATCCGGAGGATATGGTGAATATGTCATCCGTATTTAATGAAGGGTTTTTATTTGCCGCCTTAAAAGGGGACCATACTATTGACTTTTCACCTGTATTATTAACGTATCAAAAGTCCGGGGGTGATGATCCGCTTGTGCTAAAGGCCCGCTTTATGGACCATCCAAAGCTGGACATTTGGCCGGTCAACAATATATTGAAATTGCCGGCAAGATCATCCCATTTTAGTTGGGTGTTTTCCATTCAAAACTCTTTCAATTGGAATTTTGGGACCCGGATATTTTCTTCCGGTATATGGCAATGGTTGTTATTCGGCACCCTGATCTTCTTTTTTGTAATGATATTTTTCAGTTCCTGGTTACAACCCGCCTCTACACTGAGTTGGATTTGGCAATTGTTATCCAGTGTCACGATGGTGCTGCTGACCACCCGTTTCTTTTTGTATTGGAGGTATAAAAGTTTCCCTCCTTATGAAGGCATGGATCTGCCCTCGCAGCAACAATTGGACAGTTTATGGAATTTTGGGATCATCATATTAGCAGGGGTATTGCTGGCTATTATTTTTGGCTTTGGGCTTTTAAGATACCTGTATGCATTTATTGGTAAACGATCGGCTTCATTGTTGAACAGACCCTTTCATCAAAAAGTTTCAAATAGTGATTATCTTGACGCTGAAAAGATATCCGGCGCCATTGATACAATCGGTTTTGTGAAAAAAGGAGGAGTAAAAACGATTTTCTTTTTAAGCTGGTTGCTGGTACTATTGGCAGGAGGGGGTTTCGCGGCATTCAATCATTTTGATCCGGCTGTATCCCGGCATCTTTCCATAGGATTGATGCTGGTATATTTCATATATATTTTTATTTCCTATAAACACTCTCCCCTGGTCGCTTCCGCGGAAAAAAGCTGGTGGGGTATCCGGACCGGCCAGCCACTGGATATCATAATGAATAACCCGGTAAAAGTATTATTATCCATCAGCTTACTCGCATTATTCATTTTTGTGGATATCGGTTTTGCGATCGTCTATCTTAATTTCCTTTTATTCAATGAAGCTTTCCTGTGTATCAATTATGCCGTGGCAGGTTTATCGGCAGGCAGCCGGAAAAACGCAAGACTTTTCGGACTGCTTGGTTTTTTATATATCATGATCTTTGTTATCAACCTGGTTTATGGCCCTTATATTTTTAAATTCCTCCTGGACCTGCCGCAGTTATTGTATATACTCGGGTACATATTATTTGCCCTGACGATCGCCTATACACTGCTTCGCCTGTTTGTAGCCTGGCCGGCAAGAAAAAAAATGCTGGCAGGGATCGTATCGACTCTCCTGATTTTTGGAATTGCTTTTTTGTTTTTCCCCAAAGAAAGGATTCTTGAAAAAGCCGCTATCACCCGGTACCGGATCGACGTAATGACCATGCCTGTGGACAAAGCCATTCAGTTGGCTTATGAGGAAGGGAAGACCTATGAGCCGGTGATCAGGGCGGCACAGAACCAGTGGTTCATTAATACATTTATTTATGAAAAGAATAATCCCGGGGTCAATTCGCCTGGCTTTCACCTGCTGCCACATGCCCCGCAGAATAAAGGCGCCAAATACAATGCGCAGGCTACGGATCTTGTAGCCAGCCGCTTCTTTATAGCCGAACACGGGAAATGGTCGGTCCTATTTTATGTGTTGTTGCTTTTATTGCCCACTACTTTGCTGGCTTCCTTTTATAAACTTTATCCTGATTTTACCAACCGTATCAATACCAATTATCCCACGATCACTACCGGGTTTTCCCTGCTTAACTATTTGCTGATCACCGCACTCCTGGTCATCCTGGCTGCGACGGGCCGCTATATTTTCTTTGGACAGGATCTTCCATTCGGGAGCATCCTCAGCAAACAGTCCGTGCTCTTCCCTTCCATCCTTATCATCGCCACTGTGTTATTATTTAAGAATATTCCGCTCGAGCATTATCCCAACCGGAAGAAACTAATACCCGGCGCTATCGTGTTTGTAGGGCTGGGTTTACTGCTTTTTCTGGTCAAGCCGGTGTATAATAAGGATAAAGAATTTGCTGTCACGGATATAGCCAGGGATATGGATTCTTTTATCCAGTTACGCCTGCAACCGGTATTTGACTATTTCGATTCATCCGGGGCAACAAAAAGACTCACGGTGATGAGCAAGGACAGGTTATTTACTGATTCGGTGCGTAAACTGATTGCCTCAGGGTATATGACTGATGCAGGAAAATTTTTCGCAAAAGAAATTGAATCTTACACGCAAGCCGGTTTCTCCAGGCACCTTGACCAGGGCCGGATGTTATACCTTGATCTGAATTCCGGGAGACCGCAGTTAGCAGTAAATGACAATTATTTCCATATCGATCCGCCACCCCATTTACAGCAGTTCTGGACAGGAAATATTTTTGGAGATTCCACCAATTATAATATTGCCCTGTGGAATGCTGCTGACGGTTCTGTGATCAGCAAAAGAATGAGTAGTTATACAACTGAACCTGCGTTCATGCTCAATAACGATATTCAACTGGTTTTCAGGAGATCGTATGGTGATAATTTGTACGGTCAGCTCTGTCTTGTGAACAAAGCAGGATCAGCTTTGCAACTGAGATCAGAAAATACGGTCAAGACACTCCGGAATAATGATACGCTTAACCTGCTGAATCCGGACAGGTTCGTCATCGCGGATTCCGTAACGGGCCGCGATAAGATACTGGTGATACAACCGGATGCATTCATGAAGAACTACTATGTGAATGGAAGCCGTTATTATGTATACCCGATGGGTAGCCGGTTTACCTGGGCAAGGAATTTTGCAGAATCCGTGTCTTCGGAATACACGACGAAGGCCCAAAACAGGAAGAATGCCTTTGTCTCGCTCAATGTGGAAATGATGGATTCGCTTTCAGCCCGGATACAAAAAACGATCGGAACAGATACAGCTTATAAGAAAGGAGCTGAATATGGGATCTGCATCGCTGACGGAAATGGGCGTTTGATAGCCATGACGGATTATATCAAAGGGATGATTCGTCCGGATCCCAATGATAAGGCCGGGTTCAATAAACTGGTCCTGGGAGAAAATGGTTTTATTTCGCAATCCTTGCTGAGGAAACAGATCGGGAATATCAATTTACTCCGGATGAATCCCGGGCCGGGGTCCACTTTAAAGCCGATCGTTTTCACCGCTATTGCCTCACAACTAAACCTGGACTGGGATGCTCTTTCATCAGAAGGGTTTTCTACGCCACAGCAATATTACGGGGGAGAAAAAGTGGCTGAATATGATTTTGAAAAAAATAACGGGCGGATCAGCAGGGTAGTAGATTATTTAAAATACTCCGATAATTATTATCATTCCAATGTGTTACTGCTGGGATCTTACTCCAAACAAAATATCCAGGATATATTGACAAAGTATTTTGTTACGGTTAAACCGGAAACACACCCCGGCAATGACCAGGTGCATTGGCCTTATTTCAGCTACAAGGAGAAACAATACTGGTTGCCCGGGTTCGCCAGCTGGCCGGGGTACATGGATTCGAAAGCTGATTTTGGTTCGGACAGTTCTTCTGTATCAATTGGTCTTTTTACCAATTATGGAATTTATACCAGAACAGCCGGACAGCATTTTGACAAATTCCTATCTGGCTATGATTCATCACTTTTTTACAATGCTTATAAAAAATCCGGGTTTATATTGCCGGAATATCCTTTATTCGATCAACATGGCGGACATATTGACCACAGGATACCGTATGATGTTTTTATGTCCTCATTCCGAGGTCATGTAAAAGGAAGCAGCCAGGTAATGATACCCCCGGTAAAAATGCTCGATGCTTTTGGCAAGCTCGTGAGCCAGAACAGGGATTATGGGTTAACATTAAACCCTTACGCCAATGGTTATGTTTTCCGGCCTTTTTATACAGACAGCAGTGTTGCTTACAACAATTATCTTTCTATTATCAGGGAGAATGTTTTTACAGGAATGAGAGAGGCCTTGTATCATGGCACGGCAGCCCGGCTGGGGGCTTTCCTGAAAGACGGGGCGCCTTACTTTTACTATGCTAAGACAGGTACTACGGGAGATAACGAAGAAACATCAAAATCAAAACTATTCGCCATCATTATTTCTTCGAAAGATATTACTGACCCGGATTTTAATTTTAGAAAAAATAAGTTCTACACCATTTATTTCACTTCGCAGAACGGGGCTGCCAAACAGAATGAAGAATTTCAATATGAGATCATCAGGTATATACTGCAATCACCTGCCTTTACAAAGTATATGAAGGGTACGGATTAATAATTCTCTTCCATCATGCCCGAAAGCGCCTGCTCGATAGGAATAATAGTGCCAGCGCCGGCTGGCGGGGTTATCCGGATCATATCTTTATTTAGTTCCTGCCTTAATTCGGCATCTATTTCAGATTGGTCTTTAAGGAAATTGTTTACGGGTAATACCATCCTGCGCAACTGGCTTTCAGCCAAATCATATAATTCAAGAAGATCTTCTTTGATGGTGTTCATGCCATCATGCAAATGCATTTTCGCCTGCTTGTATGATTGTTTTAAGACAGAGTTGATAGATAAGTTCTCCCTTCCTGCCTCCGGCTTAAAAACATCTGTTGACGGACCTCCCATAACCATTATTAATTTACGAAGACTTCATAAAAATCCATGCCGGAAACCAGATCCCGGGGACTGTTAATTTATAATGATCTAAAATGTGGAAAAATGTAAGAGAAAGAAGGAAATTAATAATGAAAAGGGTGATATAGTATAAAAAATTATCAATAAAACAATTCTATTTAAACTCCGGGGACCTCCTTAGTACCATTCCCATAATCCCCATTTTACAGCGTCGGGAATTTTTTCCCCGCATTGCTTAAGGGTTAATAACATATTTCCACGGTGGTGTGACTCGTGGGATATAAAATAGCCCAGCATCGGGATAACACCTTTTTTCCCACCAGGTCCAGTGGAAAATCCTTTTACTTTCCCTCCATTATCCCAGCTTTGACCAAGCATTTCTTCAACCCCCTGTCCTGAATTTTCAAACGCTGTGTGCAAGGCGTTCCTGTCAAAAGCCTCTGCTTTATCAATCACTTTATATTTTTTAAAGATGTCTTTGGCGCATATTTCCATCCATTGCATCCTCACATTATGGATATGCACCCATTGCAGGTAAATCGTTCTGCCGCCCCGTGTGCTGAGTGTTTTTTGCATGCTTGTTTCTGAGATATTATCCAGGAGCAGCAGGTTCATCTGGTTGTTGATCCGCCAGGTCTCAATGAGTTGTTCTTTCATATTGGTCCTTTTTCCAGTTTTTTAGCTCTGTGGATATCCC
>JADGPW010000034.1 GCA_017882265.1 Chitinophagaceae bacterium
AGGTAGCAGATAAAACTAATAGATTACGAGGATTGGGCTTTTATCACCAGCTAAATATCTTCGATGGTTGGCCCTGGAAAACCAATCGATTATTTCGAGTTATATAAAAGATAATAGTGAATAGTTCATTAAATCTGAAAAGATCTTACAGCTTTGAAACATATTCAAATCTGTAAGACCTTTTCTGGAGAAGACACTATTATCTACCTGCCTGCCGGCAGGCAGGTTCACTATTAGTTTTTATCTATTTCTATAATCTTATCATCATTCCCATTACTCGTACAGATATATACTTTACCGGCAGGAGAAATACAAACATCTCTTAATCTTCCATACGCATTTGTTAAGTATTCATTGGTTTGAACAATACCGGTGAATTTGTCATTTAATTTCATCTGGTACAGTCTTGCATTTTTCAGCGCCACTACCAATAATGAATTTTTCCATTGCGGAATAAGGTCGCTGTTATAATAATCGAGTCCTGAAACAGCAGCGGTCGGCGTCCAGGTCCGGAGGGGCTCTTCTACATGATGGGCCTTGCAAAAAACCTGTTCACTGCCTGTATTGCAAAACCCTTCCACATCCGGCCAGCCATAGTTTCTTCCTTTTTCAATGATATTAATTTCATCATCCGTGCTGGCTCCATGTTCAGAACTATACAGGATATGGTTCGCGTACACAAGACCCTGAGGATTGCGATGGCCAAAACTCCAATAAGGTTTACCAGGAACCGGATTATCCGACGGAATCGTTCCGTCAAGGTTTAAACGTAAAATTTTCCCATTGAGTGCAGATGTATTTTGGGGAAGCGACTGGTCCGAAGCATCCCCGGTGCTGATAAATAATTTCAGATCGGGCGTTATCACCAACCGGCACCCGTTGTGAATAGAAGACGCGATAATATTATCAATGATCGTCAGGGGATTAATTAATGTTTTCCCATTATAGGTGTAGCGGACCACTTTTTCCCAGTAATTATCTGCCTTATTATAGTCATAAGCGACAAATACCTGGGGTGTTGTTGAAAATGTAGGGTGAAGTACCATACCCAGCAAGCCACCTTCGTTGTTGGAAACAACTTCTTTAATGGAAAATACGGGGATCACAGCCCCGGTGGCAGGATTGACACGGCTAATAGTTCCGCCACGTTCCGTCATCCAGATGAAATTATCGGGTCCCCATAATATCTCCCAGGGGAAGCTAAGGCCATGCACGATCACTGACCCTTTTATAGACGCAGAGTCAAGGGCTGGTGAATTGTTATCAGGATATTTTTTAGACTGTAAACAGGCTGCCAATGTAAAGAGTAGTGCCCAGGAAGTTTGTTTCATAAAAGAGGTTTAGTTAGTGAGTCAATAGGTCAAAAAAGTCGAAAATGTCAAATAACAGGCACTAATATCATTCCACAGAGGTATTCCTTTTGGCGGTTGTCAATGTAAAACTTTGACGAAGAGAGAATTTACCTTGCCAAACTACCAAAAATGCAATAATGAATCACGCAGAGGTCGCAGAGCTCGCAGAGATAATTTTTATTCTCTGCGTACTCCGCGCCTTCTGCGTGATCCTTAACTCCATTAATAGGAAAACTCTGTGCATTCACCGAGAAATTACTTTACCGAACTTCCAAAATCGCTAATTTTATCACCTAAATAAAAACCTATAAAATGAAAGGAACACGTAATATCGCTTTGATTGCCATTGGCGCCTTTATACTTATCTTTTTTGTCTGGGGTTGCAGTGGGTATAACAGACTTACGACTGCCGACCAGGATGTAAAAAAGGTCTGGAGTAACGTGGAGACCCAGTACCAGCGCAGAACCGACCTGTACAGTAGTGTAATAAAAACAGTGGAGGCTTCAGCCAATTTTGAAAAATCAACTTTACAGGCCGTGGTGGAAGCAAGAGCCAAGGCGACTTCTGTGAAAGTGGATATCAATGATCCTAAGACATTAGCAGCTTACCAGCAGGCACAAGGTAATCTCCAGGGATCCTTCAGCCGGCTGATCGCATCATTTGAAGCCTATCCTGATCTGAAAACGACAAAGGCTTTCCAGGATTTTCAAACCCAGATAGAAGGAACAGAAAACAGGATCAATGTAGCCCGCCAGGATTATAATAAATCCGTAGAAGGCTATAACCTGAAAGTAAAGAGGTTCCCGACCAATTTACTGGCCGGAATGTTTGGATTTCATGAAAAGGCGTATTACCAGGCTGATCCCGGAACGGAAAAAAATCCGGATATAAAGTTTGACATTAAGTAAATACCTGTATTCCCTGATGTTCTCCATTTTTAAAAAGAAAAACAAGTTCTTCAGCGCTGAAGAAAAGCATCATATTGTGCAGGCTATACAAAATGCCGAGCACCGTACCAGCGGTGAGATCCGGGTATTCGTAGAGAGCCGTTGCAGTTATATGGATGCATTGGACAGGGCCGTGGAGGTTTTTCAAAAAATGGAAATGTATAAAACAGAACAACGCAATGGCGTGCTGGTATATGTAGCGATCCGGGACCGGCAACTGGCTGTTTTTGGCGACCAGGGCATTCATGAAAAAGTGGGAGATGAATACTGGAACAGGGTCGTGGCATCTATGCTTGGAAGTTTCAACAGGGATAATTATGCCGAAGGAATCAGCGGATGTATAAAGGAGATCGGCGAAGCTTTACAGTCATATTTTCCTTATGATAGTGAAACAGATAAAAATGAACTCCCTGATGATATTGTATTTGGCAGATAGCGCTACATGAAACGTTTTTTACCCTTCATATTTTCGTTGATCAGTTTTTGTGCCGATGCACAGATCGAAAAGATCATTCCATCAACGCCATCAAAATCCGAAGGTCTTGTTTTTGATTACACAAAAACAACCTTGACACCCGAACAAATACAGGCGCTCAACCAAAAATTAGTAGCGTACGATGACAGCACATCAAGCCAGATTGCCGTAGTTATTATCAATTCTTTACAAGGATATGATGTAGCTTCCTATGCGATTGCCCTGGGACGTAAATGGGGTGTTGGAGGAAAGCAATTCAATAATGGAATTGTTGTGCTGGTAGCGATGGATGATCATAAAAGCCGTATCGAAGTGGGGAATGGCATGGAAGGCGCTGTCACTGATGTTACTTCAAAAAGTATTCTCGACAACGATATTACCCCCAATTTTAAGGAGAAAAATTATTATCGCGGACTTGATCAGGCAACGGATGATATCATCAAGGCGGCAGCTGGAGAATACAAAGCTCCCGAAGGATATGGGAGTGGGAAAAAGAAAGGAGTAAGAATCTTTTATATAATTTTTGTTTTGATCATTTTTCTTGTGATCGGTGGAATAAGAGGAAATAAAGGAGGCGGTGGCATCCTCTCTGGAGGAACCGGCTTCTTATTAGGAACCATGTTAGGAGGAGGTGCAAGGGGAGGAGGATGGTCCGGCGGCGGTGGTGGCGGTGGTGGTGGGTTTGGTGGATTTGGCGGAGGTGGTTTTGGTGGTGGTGGTGCGAGTGGGGGATGGTAGATTTAATGTTAAGTGCTAAATGTTAAGTGGTAAATGAGAAGACGTCTCCATGCTGGGAAGCTTCGCCATTTGGAGAATTTACTAACCACATAACACTTAACATTTAACATTTAACACTTAACATTTAACACTTAACATTCTCAAAACCCTTTCTTATCATCCACGGGTAATTTTGATTTGATATAATCAGCCTGTTCTTTCAGGCCTGCTTCCATTTTCCTTGTCATTAACCCGGTTAAAAGATTACCATTGATAAACTGATCGGTCTGGCCTTTGAATGATTCGGGAATAGCGTCCCGGAACTTAACAATAGCATCCACCCCTTTTTTCAGGATATCTATATTCCTTGTCTTATCCAGAAAATCACTGATAGATTGCAGGAGGTTGAATTTGGCCTGGCTTATTGGTAATTTATCAAAAGTGCTCAGGATGACATCGGCGGAGGATTCATCTCCTGACTTAATGATGATGCTTGTAGCCACAGAGGAAAGCCTTCCTTTAGGAGAAAGTGCTGATAAACGTTTTGCAATAGTTAGCGCGTCCAGGCTGTCAACCTGGGATAAAGCATCCAGGGCATTCCCGGATAGGGTATAAGATGAATCATCCACATTCGCTTTAAATAAAGGGATATATTCCGTTTTTTTATAAAATCCGAGCCTGGCAATAGCCGCAGCTTTAATAGCACGCTTTTCATCATTATTTGCCAGGTCGACAAGCGTCCGCTCTACGGCCTGTTTTACATTATCTTTTTTCAGGTCCAGTTTACTGAGGGTAAAACTGCGGATCCCAACATATTTATCTTTTAATGCTGTTGTTAACAGCTCAACTGCTTTCGGGTCATCCTGTTTCCTGGAAGCAAAATCAACCGCTTCTCTCCGGTCCACATAATTACCGGCATACTTATATTGGTAAATGTATTCATCCAGGGTTTTATTCTCTTTCTTTTCGGTCAATAATATTTTATCTCCATCAAAATTCACGAGTTCGGGTTTGCTGGCGGCATCAAAATAAAAAGTGTCGACCTTATTCCTGGCCCATACGGGGTAGCGGGTTTTATTTCCCCCGGAATACACATCAATGGCAAGAGGAAGTTTAAAGATCTTTTCGCCCTGTGTCTGGTTTACAATTACCATTTCTTTTTTAGTAGCCTCATCATAACTATAATTGATATCCAGTTTGGGATGACCGCTGCCATAATACCATTGGTTCCAGAACCAGTTCAGGTCTCTGCCTGTTACTTCTTCAAAGGCCAGGCGAAGATTCTGTGCTTCTGCGGATTTGAATTTATTGGAAGTCAGATAGAGATTCAATGATTTGAAAAACGCATCGTCACCCACATAGTTATTAAGCATATGTAATATAGCGCCTCCTTTTGGATAACTCACCTGGTCAAATACATCCTCCTTATCGGCATAATAAAAACGAACAAGATCTTTTTTAGCATTCGCGGGACTTGCTAAATAGGATTGCCGGTTATCGTAAATATGCTCGTCACCCGCATCCTTTCCGTATTTATAAGTATCCCAAAGTGTTTCGCTATAGTCGGCGAAAGATTCATTCAGGGTGATATTACTCCAGCTTTCCGTGGTTACATAATCTCCAAACCACTGGTGAAAAAGTTCATGCGCGATAACTGATTCCCACCTGTTCCCATCCGTTAATTCCCTTGCATCCTGTTGGGCATTATCGGAGTGAAGCGTGGCGGTTGTATTCTCCATGGCGCCGCTTACATAATCGCGTCCTGTGATCTGTGAATATTTGGCCCAGGGAAAATCCACCCCGGTGATGGTTGAATAAAAATTGATCATTTCAGGGGTAAGACCGAATATTTTCCGGGCCACCGGTGCAAATTCCTTTTCTACATAGTAACTGACCTCTTTGCCTTTCCAGTTGTCTTTTATGATGGCATAATCGCCCACGCCCATAAAGAAAAGATAGGGTGAATGGGGTAGGTCCATTTTCCAGTAATCCGTGCGGGTGCCATCTGCATTTTTCTTCTGGCTCACCAGTTTCCCATTTGATAAAGTCACATATTTATTGGGTACGGTCATATAAATTTCATCGGTGGTTTTCTGGTTGGGCTTGTCAATCGTGGGGCACCAGACTGAAGTGGCTTCCGTTTCTCCCTGTGTCCAGATCTGGGTGGGTTTATCTTTTTCCTCACCTTTTGGATTGATGAAATACAGACCTTTTGCATTACTGATCGCCGCGCTGCCTTTTACTTTCACATCGTTGGGTTTGGCTGTATAGTCAATATAAATAGTATAGGCTTCACCACCCTTATACGTTTTGTCGAGGGATATTCTCAATTGCCAGCCATCATATTTATACCTGAGTTCCTTCATGGCTGCGCCTTTGACAAGGGCTACTTTGTGAATGTCCATTCCTTTGGCATCCAGGGTCAGCGAATCGGTAGCATAGAAATGGGGCTTCAGGGTGATCCATACTTTCCCGTTCATCCAGGATTTACTATAATCAAATCTTGCATCCAGTCTGGTATGTACAAGATCGTTGATGCGCGTGGCTGTTTCCCTGTATTCTTTTTTCCAGGAAGTATCTACAGGTAATTTTGGTTGATTAGGTTGCGCAAAAAGGACAATACCTGAAAACAGGCCAAGGAGAGAAAGGAAGATTTTTGTCATACAAAAGATTTAAGTGAGGCAAATGTAGAAAACCCACCGATAGCGAGACGCACAAAAAGGATGAAAGGTTACCTTTTAGCTGGGGTCAATATGAATATCACGCAGAGATCACCGAGCACACAGAGGTTTGATACTCAAATAGATTCTCTGCGTACTCTGTGATCTCTGCGTGCTATTTTTTCAAAACTGCTCACTACCTGGCTTTTTAAACTGGGGTGTTGTTCCAATATTTTATTTACTTTTGTAGTATAACCCAATTCCGGAAATATGAATAAACTAATCCTTAGCCTCCTGTTTACTATGGCCGTGGCTTCGGCCTCCGCACAAAAGGTTTATTTTGTTTACCTCCAGACTGATGCCGGGCAGCCTTTTTTTATCAAAATGAATGAAAAGGTATATAGTTCAACTGCTTCAGGTTACCTGATCCTTTCAAAATTACATGACAGCACATATAATCTCAGTGTTGGATTTCCCCAGAATAAATGGCCCGAACAGAAGTTTTCGGTAGTGCTCAATAAAAAGGATCATGGCTATTTACTAAAGAATTTTGGAGACAAAGGCTGGGGGCTATATGACCTGGAATCGCTGGCTGTTCAAATGTCTTCTACAGCCATTCTCAGACCCGATGGACTTGCTCAAAGCGGGAAACAAAGTGTTTCGGTATTTACAGATATCCTGGCAAGGGCCGCGGATGACCCTTCTTTACGGGAAAAGCCGGTTCGGCCTGTGATCGAGGAAAAAAAGACCGAGGTAGCTATACAGGCCGTTGAAAAGAAGGAAGAACCATCCATGGACCTCAAAGATATATCGGGAACAAAAGCAGTTGAAGTGAGCGAACAGCCGATAGTAAAAAAAGAACCGCATAAAAAAGGACCAAAGGATAACCTAAAAACAAAACCTGGCGATAAATCCGAACAGGTCCTTGTAAAAAAAGATGAACCTAAGACAGAATCAAAGGAAGCGCTGGTAGCAAAATCCGCGGATATTGCCAATCAACCTGTTGTTAAGAAAGAAGAACCAACGACGGGTCTCAACGATGGTTCGGAAACAAAACCTGTTGAATTGATCCAACAGCCGGTTGCAAAAAAAGAACTACATAAGAAAGCACCAAAGGATATCCCAAAATCAAAAGCCGGCGATAAATCTGAACAGGCACTTGTTAAAACGGAGGATCCAAAGACAAAGACTGAATCAAGAGAAGTGCTGCAAACAAAATCTTATGAGATCGAAATCATTCAACCTATTTTTAAAAAAGAAGAACCTAAGACAGAGTCTAAAGAAGCACTGGTAACCAAACCAGTTGAAATTACAGATCAGCCGGTTGTTAAAAAAGAAGAGCCTAAGACAGCGGCCAGGGAGGCACAGGAAATAAAACTGGGTGAAATAACAGAACAGCCCATTGGAAAAAAAGAAGACACACCAGTATCGATAAAAGAAGTGTTGGCAACAAAGCCCGCGGAAATTGTTGAACAACCCCTGGAGAAAAAAGAGGACCCAAAAGTCGAACCGAAAGAAGAATCCTTACAAGCTGTTGATGAAAATAAATCCATGCCCGGAGAGGTATATAAAAGATCAACGATAATAAAAAAATCAGAAAGCTCCACCACGGATGGGTTTGGTCTTGTTTTTATAGATAACTACCAGGATGGGGTAAAAGATACGATCCGGATCATCATACCCAATCCAAAGCCTGTGGTAAGCCCGGTAAAGGAAGCGCCGAAAGAAGAGAGAAAATTCCTCGATATAAACGCAGATCTCCCCCGGAACAAAGAAGAGAAAACCACTGAAGTAAAACATGCTGTCAGCGAGTTGCCAATCGTAAAGCAGGCAGCCAAAAATAACTGTGTAGCGGAAGCTGTTGAAAGCGATTTTTTTAAACTCCGTAAAAAAATGGCGGCTATAGAAGCTGATGATGATATGGTGAATGAAGCCAGGAAATATTTTAAGACCAAGTGTTTTACGGCTACCCAGGTCAAATACCTGTCATCTCTTTTTTTATCGGATTCAGGCAAATACAAATTCTTTGATATGGCCTACAGCTACGTGTCAGATATTGAAAACTTCAGCAGCCTGCAGGCAGAGTTAATAGATGATTACTATATTAATCGTTTTAAAGCCATGCTGAAGTAATTCGGGTTAGGATAGGGTAGCAACCCGCCTTCGCTAAAGCTTTGGCGGACAAGCCAGGAATCAGTAGGCAGTAAGCAGTAAGCAGTCGGCAGTAAGCAGTCGAAAGTAAGCAGTTGGCAGTAAGCAGTCGAAAGTAAGCAGTTGGCAGTAAGCAGTAAGCAGTTGGCAGTCAACAGTCACGAGCAACCACCAACCACCAACCACCAACCAGTATCCGGTATAATTCATCTATTCATCATGCCCCGATATTTCCTGGAACTTTCCTACAAAGGCACTCAGTATTGCGGGTTCCAATCGCAGCAAAATGCAAACACCATTCAGGCGGAAGTAGAAAAAGCTATTGAGATTTTATTGAAAGAAAAGATCACACTTACAGGTTCGTCAAGAACGGATACCGGCGTGCATGCATGGCAGAATTATTTTCATTTTGATACCAGTTTCCCTTTGCAATCGTGGGGAGGGGTAAAGGAAGAGGTAGCCGGAATGCATTTTGTATATAAGATGAATGCTATTTTACCAGGTGATATTGTTATTAAGCAACTCTTACCTGTTCCTGGAAATGCACATTGCCGGTTCGATGCGGTTAGCCGGGCCTACGATTATTACATCTACCGGCAGAAAGATCCTTTTTTGAAAGAAATAGCTTTTTATTTTCCTTATAAAATGGATCTGCAAAAGTTAGAGCTGGCGGCGCTCATACTAAGGGATACCCTTGATTTCACCTCTTTTTCCAAGCGTAATACACAGGCTAAAACCTTCACTTGTGGGATACTTAAAAGCGAATGGCGGTTGGAAAAAGAATGCCTGGTCTATCATGTCAAAGCCAATCGTTTTTTGCGGGGCATGGTCAGGGCGTTGACGGCCACCATGCTGAAAATTGGCCGGGGTAAACTCTCTCCTGATGAGTTCAGAGAGGTAATTGAAGCGAAAGATTGTACAAAAGCAAGTTTTGCAGTACCCCCACAAGGCTTGTTCCTTGTATCTGTTGAATACCCTCCCGGTTATTTTGGGGAAAAGGAAATTTTACCACTCCTTCCTTAACTGTCCTGCATTTCATTGATTATTAACTTTTTTGCTCCAAAATTAATTTGGCTGCCAACTGCCAGAACCTATCTTTGCCGCCCGTGTAAATGAACGGGAGAAAGTTCTCTGAATTGGTAAAAAGTTTGTGTGGTTTATGTGAACAAAAAGCAGTCAAAAAGTTTGTCGGTAAGCGTTCACATCGTATTTTTGCAACCCCTTGGGAAAAGGGGTCAGTTTTTCACAAAACTGTTTGAAAATCACACAAGAAACTTCGAAAATAGATTGAAATAAATTTTGGTAGTAATACTACGGCCCTTACCTTTGCACTCCGTTAAAAAAACGGGAAATGGCAGCTGAAGAAAAAAGTTGTTATCCCGAGCAAAGCGAGGGGCAAAAGTTCTTTGAAAGTTAGGAAACAATAGCACTTTGCTGACCTTGGTTTTAGACTAAGGTTAGCAAACAACAAGGTAGGTCAAGCGAAATACATTTCGATTTGACACATTAATTTTTGAGAGTACTTTGATTACATCAAAGTACAGCGAATTTTATATGGTCAGTATCAAACATCATTTACAATGGAGAGTTTGATCCTGGCTCAGGATGAACGCTAGCGGCAGGCTTAATACATGCAAGTCGAGGGGCAGCAGCTTTGTAGCAATACAAAGGCTGGCGACCGGCAAACGGGTGCGGAACACGTACACAACCTTCCTTTAAGTGGGGGATAGCCCAGAGAAATTTGGATTAATACCCCGTAACATTATGATGTGGCATCACATTATAATTATAGCTCAGGCGCTTAATGATGGGTGTGCGGCTGATTAGATAGTTGGCGAGGTAACGGCCCACCAAGTCTGCGATCAGTAACTGGTGTGAGAGCACGACCAGTCACACGGGCACTGAGACACGGGCCCGACTCCTACGGGAGGCAGCAG
>JADGPW010000289.1 GCA_017882265.1 Chitinophagaceae bacterium
ACCCCCAGATTTTCAGAAGTTGTTCTTTCAACTCTTGCATAGTTTTATTGTTCTGGTCGCAATAAAGATAGTTACACTATCGAAGTGATTATTAAGCGGCCTGATTCCGTTTACGTTGCTAATAAAAATCAACCCCAGCTTCCCAGCTAGGGTTTGAATATCATTTGTAATTAATTTGTACCTAAAATAAACCGATTATCCCCCTCTACGCCTCCTCTACGTGTCCGATACTCACATTTCGCCTGAAATGAACCTGATTTAGCTTTAGCTCGGGTCGAGGACACGTAGGGGTCCCGACCCGGTTTATGACCTGTTTAGTAGAAAAGCAGATTGCAATAAGTAGTTAACCAATTCACTATCAGGCAAAAAATAACCCCGACGGAATGGCCAGGGTTTGAGTCGTATAAAAAACTAAGTTTAATTATTCATTCACATTCGGTTTCACAGTTGATTTGACTGGTTTGACGGGAGCCATTTTCCTGGTGCCTTTAATGGTAGAAGCCAGTTTGATAGCTTCATAAGCATTGATGATGCCACCCGATCTGCTCATATCACTGAGGTTGACCATTTCGCCCGTCTCGGGATTCTTTACTTTCCCGGGCTTTGATGCTGATTTCTCGATCACCATTTTCACCTGCGCCGGACTCAATGCAGGATAAAATTCAAGTATGAATGCAGCCAAACCAGCCACCACAGGGGAGGCCATGCTGGTACCCTGGAGATTTTGATAAGTATTGCCGCCGGGAACGGTCGAATAGATCTTTACACCGGGTGCAAACACATCTACTTCTTTTTTACCATAATTGGAGAAACTGGCCACCAGGCCGCCGGCTTTGGGATCGCCACTGGCTCCAACGGTGATCCAATTGGAGGGTCTTTTTCCATCGAGAAGGATCGGGGTGGGAAAATTATATGTGGTATCTACATCCTTTGCATCATTACCTGCCGCATGTACCAGTAAAACACCCTTGCTTTCCGCATATCTTACCGCGTCATCCACCCATTTTTTCTCAGGAGAATAACCTTTACCAAAACTCATATTAATAACCTGGGCGCCATTATCAGCAGCATAACGGATAGCCAGTGCAATATCTTTATCGTGTTCATCGCCATCTGGGACGGCGCGTATCATCATGATCTTTACATTATCGGCAATGCCATCTATGCCAACTCCATTGTCCCGGGAAGCTGCAATGATCCCGGATACATGCGTGCCATGTAAGGCTGATTTATTACTGGACATCACATCATTGTTGCCATAGAACCTGTCATTGAAATCGCTGTAATTATCCTTGACAATATCATTCCGAAAGGGTTTGGGCAATGTTTCAGCCGCTTCCATTTTACTCAGTTCCCCATCCAGTTCATCCAGTATCTGCTGGTTAGTGATCTCCTGGCTGTCATTTTCTTTGCAAATGCTCTGGAGGATATCTTTTACTTTTTGCGCTGAAGCATTTTTTGTTGAGTAGGCAGAGAGGTCCTTGCAACTATATTCATCCTTTTTCAGATCTCCCCTGATTAGGGAATCTCCAACTTTCATGGTCTTTGACATGCGCTGCAATTGATAAACTTCCAGCGGATTCACATTGCCTGCGACCTCCGCCTTTGAACGCTTCCACATGGTATATTCATACTTGTCGTCGGCGGAAAGTTTGGTAGTGTCCACGTCCTTTCCATCCCATTTTTCTTTGAATTCGTGATAGACCCTGGCGGCCTCATAGGAATCCTGTTCTACGTTCTTGCCATCGCGGCCACCCAAAAAATTCCAGCCATAGACATCATCTACATAACCATTCTTGTCATCGTCAATACCATTACCTGGGATTTCACCTGGATTGCGCCACAGCACCGCTTTCAGATCTTCATGGGTCGTGTCAACACCCGAGTCAATTACGGCGACAATAACAGTTTTGCTCTTCAGTTTTTTTGCCCTGACAAAATCATAGGCTTTATCCAGGCTGATACCATAGTATCCGGTGGTCTGCTTATCCAGCAGATGCCAGCCCTTGGGTACATCTTCTTTCTGGGCGAATAAGGAAATAGATAACAACCCGCTGATTATCAATAAAAGGGTACGTTTCATTATATTGATCATTTGTTTGATTTTAATTTGCAAATTTGGTAAAGGGCGTAAAATTAATGATTACCATTCATACATTTTTGAGAAATAAAGGGCTTGTTTGACGGATTTTTGACGGAGGGTAGTTGCTGTAAGTTGTCCGGTTTAACAGGGAATGGCAATTTTGTGATTTCACTGGCAATTTAGCCACTGATTACACAGATTACGCAGATTAATACGCAGATCATACTTTTATTTTTTTCTTCTGATCCCCGTTTTGAAGGACAAGTTGCGCAACAATTTAATCTTCAATTTGTGGAAATCTGAGTAATCCGTGACAAACCCCTATACATTAAACTCGATCCCTTGTGCCAGCGGAAGGGAAGTACTGAAATTAATGGTATTGGTTTGCCGGCGCATATATGCTTTCCATGCATCACTGCCGCTTTCCCGGCCGCCACCTGTTTCTTTTTCCCCTCCAAATGCTCCTCCGATTTCCGCCCCCGAAGTACCGATATTGACATTGGCAATACCACAATCACTCCCGGAAGCAGATAAAAATTGTTCGGCTTCTCTCATGTTTAATGTCATTATAGAAGAAGACAGTCCCTGGGGCACATTATTTTGTTTGGCAATAGCTTCCCCAAGGTTTCCATATCTCATCATATATAAAATCGGGGCAAAGGTCTCCTGCTGCACAATATTGAAATCGTTCTCCACTTCAGCAATACAGGGTTTTACAAAACAGCCGCTTTCATAACCGTCCCCTCTCAAGGCACCGCCTTCAACAATGAATTTTCCACCTTCGGCTTTACATTTTTCAATAGCCTCCAGGTACATTTTCACCGCATCCTTATCGATCAACGGACCTACATGATTATTTTGGTCCAGCGGGTCACCGATGCGGAGTTGTTTGTACGCATTGACCAGTTTTTCTTTTACTTTATCGTAGATATCTTCATGGATAATAAGCCGCCTGGTAGTAGTGCAACGCTGACCAGCCGTGCCAACGGCGCCGAACAATGAGCCTAAAATGGCAATATCGATATCGGCTTCTTTTGAAATGATGATGGCATTATTACCACCTAGTTCTAATAAGGATCTACCTAGTCTCGCCGCCACCGCAACGCCCACTGCTTTGCCCATTCTTGTTGATCCTGTGGCAGATATTAATGGAATTCTTTTATCATTCGCCATCCATGCACCCGGTTCCCTGCCACCCACCACCAACCCGCATATACCTTCGGGCAAATTATTCTTTTCAAAAACTTTAGAAATGATATGCTGGCAGGCGATAGCGCAGAGTGGGGTTTTTTCCGAAGGCTTCCAAACACAGACATTCCCACATACCCAGGCCAGCATCGAGTTCCAGCTCCATACAGCTACGGGGAAATTGAAAGCAGAAATGATCCCTACGATTCCCAGGGGATGATATTGTTCATACATGCGATGCCCCGGCCGTTCACTGTGCATGGTCAATCCGTATAGTTGTTTGGAGAGCCCCACGGCAAGATCACAGATATCGATCATTTCCTGTACTTCCCCATAACCTTCCTGCAGGCTTTTTCCCATTTCATAGGAAACCAATTTTCCCAAATGTTCTTTGTTTTGACGTAAGGCTTCACCTACTTGTCTTACTATCTCTCCTCTTTTCGGGGCAGGCACCAGCCGCCAGGTTATAAAAGCTTCTTCCGCTTTTTTTATAACTATATCATAGCTTTTTTCATCGGCGGAAATGACCGAACCGATCATTTTACCATCGACAGGGGAGAAGGAGCTGATCGTTTCACCATTTGTTGGCAGCCATTTTGAACCTGTACTTACACCAGGGTTATCCTGCCGGATACCCAATGATCCAGTAAAATCCATTTTTTATGATTGAGTGGCAAAGTTACGGATGCGAAAAGAGAATAGATAATAGGAAGAGATAAAAACTAAATAGATAAAAGATAAAAGTGTCTTTAGTGGAAATGACTTTTCAGATTTGAGAAATAATCAAAGTCGTAAGGGCTTTTCGGATGGAAGAAACTTTTATCTTTTATCTATTAAACTTTTATCTATCAAAAGCCTTTTTTCGGAGAATCAAAATTGAAAGTGTATTTCGTCCAGAAGTTATTTTCTTTCATTAGTGATTGCATTTGTTCCGGGCTGAGCTGGTTACCACCTCCACGGCCACTATAGCCTCCGCTGCCGCCACGACCACCCCTTCCTTCCCCACCTCTTCCACCACCACCTCTACCTTCACCACCGGCAGAAGATTCGTTGAATCCTCCATTTGGGTTCATTTCCACTCCGTTTAGCTTCCAACCGATACTGATCGTTTTTTCTTTCAGGGCTGCTACCTTGTCTATTAATTTAAGAGGTACCCGGTATTCGATATGCATCATATTAGTGGGATCCCAGGCAAAGGCAAGATTGGCTTTGTCGGCGAGCAACAGACCCTGGTCCTCCGGCTTTGATTCACCTTCAAACCCAAAAACCCGCATATATAGCAGGTTAAGAGCGAGCATTTTTTTAACCGTTTTTATATCGGGTCCCTTTTGTTCACCACCCTCTTGGTTTCGCCTCCCTTCATTCTCGCCGGTGGTCACCGGGTGTTCAATTTTTATAGGGAATTCGATACCCATGTTTTCTTTTTTCTTTCCTTTTAAGTCTATGAAAAATTTCATACCCAGCCGCATCAGCTTAACCTGGGTTCGTTCATCCTGGATACGCATGGCAACATAAAGGAATTCCGAATCATTATCAACCGCATAACGGATACCGGTTTCCGTATTTGTTTCAAATTGCTTGTCCGGCCATTCGGTTGTTAAACCATCCAGTTTGTGATTGATCTTTACTGTGTCGGTGTAAGCAAAATGGACCGGATTTGCAGTTTGAGGTTCGTATGGTAAAAATGCATAATAAAGAAGCGCGGTTACAGGCAATAAAAATAATGATCTCATGGGCAATGATTTTAAAACTCATTCTATCTGACGTTATATATAGCCGAAACCTTCCTCTCCACCTAATTTGCGGGAATATTGAGAACATATTTTGTCCAGAAACTTTGTTCTGACATGGCTTTATCCACCGTTGGTTGGTTTGTTGCGGTATTCTGGGTGATCCCACCACTGTTCGACCTTGGCCCCTTTCGACCCGATCCAGAAGGTACCCCAACCACAGTGGTTGTCACTGATGTATTACTACTGGGGGATGTATTTCCAGAACCAGGAGGCAGTTCGACCCCATTTATACTCCATCCGATGCTGACCTCTTTATGATCCAAAGAAGCAATATTATCATCCAGCATTTTCAATGGTATGGAGTATTCAATGGTTAGTACATTCAGAGAATCCCAGTTAAAAGCGATATTCGCGCTGCCGGCTTTATCCAATTCCTGGTCAACGGGCTCTCCGTCCGTGAAACCGAAAACCCGCATGATGATGATATTAAGGGCATAGCGGCTTTTGATAGCGTTGAAATCAAAACCCTTTCGGTTATTTTCCCCCTTCCCGGAAAAATCCCCCTCGGAATTACTTCCCACTTTATTGACTGGAAATCCGATCCCCCGGGTTCTTTTTTTCTTTCCTTTTGTATCAATAAAAAGATTCATTCCCTGGCGCAACATTTTTATTTGAGTCGGGATATTGGGAAACTTCATTGCGATATACAGGTTCTGTGTATTATTATCAATGGCATAGAGAATACTTGTTTCTTTGTTTGTCTCAAACCGTTCTGCCGGCCATTC
>JADGPW010000035.1 GCA_017882265.1 Chitinophagaceae bacterium
CAAAAGATATCAGGAAAAAAGTGTTGGGCGAAATGCATCCGGACTATGCAGCGAGCCTGAATATCCAGGCCATGTTATATATAAAGACGGGCCAATATGAAAAAGCTGAGCCTTTTATTCTACAAAATAGCAGGATTGTTTTACAAAACCTGTTAAATAATTTCACTGTTCTTTCGGAAAAAGAGAAAGGAAACTATATTGCTAATAACATTTCCTTATTGGAAAACAATAACAGCTTTATATATAATTACAAAAAAGCGTCTTCTGAATTTCTCCGAAATAGCTTCAACCTGCAACTTATCTTTAAGTCGCTTACCCTTGCCGATACCAGGAATGTCCTTGCTTCGATACAACAAAACCCTGACACTATCCTTCAGCGATTGTTTAAAGACTGGCAAGCTGGTAAAAGCATGTTGGCGAAACAATACTCCTTACCTATTGTGAACAGGGCGGCTGACCTAAAACAAGTAGAGACCAGGACAGAGAGCCTGGAAAAAGAACTAATACGGAAGTCATCCGGGTTCCGCGACCAGAAAGCGTCGCTTCAAATTTCCTTGCAGAATGTTCAGAAAAACCTGGAAAAATCTGAAGTGGCTATTGAGTTTGTCAGGTTTCATTTGTATACTAATAAATGGACCGACAGTGTTATTTATGCCGCCTACATACTGAATAAGAACGATTCTATACCTGTATTCGTCCCTCTTTGCGAAGAAAAACAGTTGCAAGAACTATTTGATAGCGCAGGTAAAACGTCCATCAGCATGGTAAGCCGTTTTTACAGGGGGCTTGAAATAAAGAATAATAATCCGGGGTCCTTAGGAAAGAAATTATATAAACTGGTATGGCAACCTCTGGAGCCGTATTTGAAAGGGGTAAGAAAAATAGCGTATTCTCCCGCCGGGAAACTTTACAATATCGCCTTCCAGGCATTGCCAGTTGATAGCGCTACAGTACTTATGGATAAATACCAGTTACAGCAATTCATCAGTACCAGGCAGATCGCTTTGAGGACTTCAGGAAATCAAAATTCAAAACCAGGCAATATTATATTGTTTGGCAATGCAAGTTTTAACATGGATAGTTTACAGCTGGCAAAACAACGGAAGATGGATCAGGAGAACATCCCGGGGGCTATTCATATTCCCCTAAAAAGAAGTAGTGATAATGGTGCCTGGAATGATCTCCCCGGCACAGCGGAAGAAGTAAAATCCATCCGGGAATTATTTGAACAGAACAGGATTACCGCTACATCATTTGTTCAAACGGCAGCATCTGAAGAAAATCTTAAAGCACTAAGCGGTCATTCACCCAACGTGTTGCATATTGCCACCCATGGTTTCTTTTTGCCTGAACCCAATAAAAAAAAGAGCGAGAAAGATCTGGGCCGGGGCAATATGTACACTTTAGCTGAAGATCCTTTACTAAGAAGCGGGATAATATTGGCCGGGGGAAACTATGCATGGAGTGGTAAAACACCAATAGAAGGGATTGAAGACGGAATCGTTACAGCTTATGAAATTTCTCAGTTGAATTTGAGTAACACGGAACTTGTGGTGCTCAGTGCCTGTGAGACCGCATTGGGAGATGTAAAAGGAAGCGAGGGTGTATTTGGTCTGCAACGGTCCTTTAAAATGGCGGGAGTAAAAAAGATGATCCTAAGCCTGTGGCAGGTACCGGATAAAGAAACGGCTGAACTCATGACTGCATTCTATACCTACTGGATGCAGGGAAAAACAATTAATGATGCTTTTACACAGGCACAGGCCGAACTGCGGAAAAAATATTCTCCCTTTTACTGGGCGGCATTTGTACTGATTGAGTAAACGGGAAGAATGAAGAACAGATGAACAAGGAATGCAGAATGAAGAAGGTGAAGACCCCGTTTTTCGAAGATTTAATGACTGATCGGACTGACTTCAACATTCTTAATTCCTTGTTCATCTGTTCTGCATTCTCCCCCCCCAATACCGGATTAAGGGTATTAATAATGTATAATTGATTGTTTATTTTTAGAAGCACTATCAAGCCCCATCCCAATGAAGGTTCGCCTTACATTTATTCTATCGCTTTTTATTTCTCTTCATTCATTTTCACAAACATGGAAGGAGTTAAATGACAGCCTTTTACAATATAATAAGAATGGAGAATATGAAAAAGGCGTCATCGTTGGGGAAAAAGCCGTGTTGGCTGCAAAAAAACAGTTTGGCGAAAACCACCCCGACTATGCAACGAGTCTTAACAACCTGGCCTTATTATATTCGAACACCGGCCAATATGAAAAAGCCGAACCTCTTTATATCCAGGCAAAAGAGACCTGGAAGAGCGTAATGGGAGAAAACCACCCAAGCTATATCATGTGCCTCCACAACCTTGCTGTATTATACAAAAGTATGGGGCAGTATGAAAAAGCGGAGCCCCTCTATATTCAGGCAAAAAATATCAGGAAGAAAGTATTAGGAGATACTCACCCGGATTATTTTACGAGCCTGAACAACCTGATGGTATTTTATGTGGATTGGGGTCAATATGAAAAAGCGGAGCCCCTTTATATAGAGGCAAAAGAGATCAGGAAAAAAGTATTGGGAGAAAACGACCCGAAGTACGCTCTCAGCCTGAATAACCTCGCCGTTTTATATGGAAGAATGGGCCAGTATGAAAAAGCAGAACCGCTACTCATTGAGGCAATAGAAATCAAGAAGAAAGTGTTAGGAGAAACAAACCCGGACTATGCAGGGAGCCTGAAAAATCTGGCTGTTTTATATGAGAGTATGGGTCAATATGAAAAGGCCGAGCCTCTTTTTATCCAGGTAATTGAAATCCGGAAGAAATTAGGGGGAGAGAACGATTCGAGCTATGCCAGCAGCCTTAGCAACCTGGCCTTATTATATAAAAACATGGGTCAATATGAAAAGGCCGAATCATTATATGTCAAAGTAACAGATATCAGGGAAAAAGTGTCGGGAGAAAACAATGCGGATTACGCCACGAGTCTGAACAACCTTGCTGGAGTATATGAAAGTATGGGGCAATATGAAAAAGCTAAACCTCTTTATATCCAGGCCAAAGAGATCAGGAAAAAAGTATTAGGTGAAACTCACCCTGACTACGCCACCAGCCTGAACAACCTGGCCTTACTTTATGTGGATATGGGTCAGTATGAAAAAGCGGAGCCATTATACATCGAAGCACAGGCAATCGTTAAAAAAACAAAAGGGGAAAAGAGCAATGACTATACAATTACGCTGAATAACCGGGCAGAATTATACAGGATCATGGGACAATATGAAAAAGCGGAACCGCTTTATATTGAGTCAACCACTATCGAAAAAAAAATACAAAGCAATTCACCCACAACTTATGCCAGCACCTTGAACAACCTGGCCATATTATATCAAAGCATGGGTTATTATGAAAAAGCAGAGCCCAAATACATCGAAGCCATGGCCATTCGGGAAAAATGGTTAGGTGAAAACCACCCGGAATATGCCAAAAGCCTGATTAACCTGGCCACCTTATACCAAATATTGGGTCATTATGAAAAGGCGGAGCCTTTATACATCAAATCGATGGTCATCCTGAAAAAAACATTGGGCGAAACGCACCCAGATTATGCAACCAGTATTAATAACCTGGCAGAATTATATGAGAGTTTGGGTCAATATTCAAAAGCGGAACCTCTTTATCTCCAGGCGTTGGGAATAATGAAAAAAAGAGTAGGCGAAAACGACCCGCACTATGCTTCTATCCTTAACAACCTGGCAGAAATTTATGAGAGCATGGGCCAGTACGAAAAAGCAGAGCCGTTATTTATCGAATCAGTGACCATTTACAAAAATGCAGTTGGGGAGAACCACCCTGACTATGCCACGAGTCTTAGTAACCTCGCAGGCTTATATAGAAGTGTGGGTCAATATGAAGAAGCCGAACCTTTTTATATTGAAGTAAAAGAAATCAAAAAGAAGGCGCTTGGCGAAAACCATCCCGACTATGCCACCAGTCTTAGTAACCTGGCTGTACTGTATACTGATATGAGTAAATATGAAAAAGCCGAACCGCTTTATATTCGGGCAAAAGAGATCAATAAGAAAGTGTTTGGCGATAGCCATCCGGCCTATGCCACCAGCCTGAATAACCTGGCTACTTTATACCATAAAATGGGGCAGTATGAAAAGGCGCTGCCTTTTTACATAGAATGTATATCCATCTACAAAAAAGTATTTGGTGAAAACCATCCGGCTTATGCCACCAGCCTGAATAACCTGTCATTATTGTATGAGTCTATGGGTCAGTATGAAAAAGCCGAACCGTTAATTCTCTTGAAAAACAGGATCGTGTTAGATAATTTAAGAAATACATTTACCGTTCTTTCTGAAAAAGAGAAGGGAAATTACCTGAAGAACAGTACTTCCATTATTGAAAGCAATAATAGTTTTTTATACAACTTCAAAAAAGCATCGGCTTCTGCACTTTCAAATAATTTCAACTTACAGCTTTTCTTCAAATCGCTTTCCCTTGCTGAAACCCGTAATATGCTCGAATCGGTTGGTCATAGTAAAGACAGTACCCTAAACCAATTATTTATAGAATGGCAGATGCATAAAAATATTTTATCGAAACAATATTCCCTTCCCCTTAGTAATCGTATGCGGGATCTGGATCATGCGGAAGCGGAAACGGAAACGGAAAATCTGGAAAAAGAACTTGAACGCCGATCATCTGAATTCCGGGGCCAGCAAAATGCTATCCGGGTTTCCCTTTCAGATGTACAGAAAAACCTCCAAGAGGATGAAGTGGCCATAGAATTCGTGAGTTTTCGTTTGTACAATAAAACATGGACGGATAGCACGATCTATGCAGCTTATATATTGCACAAAAACAGTCCTGTTCCCGTATTTGTTCCTCTTTGTGAGGAAAAACAAATTCAACGACTTTTTGATAGTGCCGGAAAAACGGCTGCCAGTTTGGCCGGTCAATTTTACCGCGGACTTAATGTAAAGAAAAAAAATATAGCTTCCCTGGGAACTGATCTGTACAAATTAGTATGGGAACCCTTAGAACCCTGGTTAAAAGGGGTTAAAAAAATATCCTATTCTCCGGCCGGGAAATTATTCAGCATTGCTTTCCAGGCCCTTCCGGTTGATAGTGCCACCGTGCTTATGGATAAGTATCAATTAGAACAATATACCAGTACAAGACAGATCGCTTTGCGAAACCCGGGAAATCGAAACACAAAACCAGATGGTATTACCCTATTTGGCAATGCCAGCTATTCCATGGACAGTTTGCAGTTGACCAAACACAGAATGGATCAACCCAATAAAGATAATATATCTACATCTTTGTATGCTCCACAAAAAAGAGCCAATGAAAATGGCGTATGGATTGACCTGCCGGGAACAGAAGAAGAGGTAAAAACGATCCGGCAACTATTTGAACAAAATAAAATCAAAACGACAGCATTTACACAAGCAGCTGCTTCCGAAGAAAATCTGAAAGCGCTTAATGGAAACTCACCGCAAATTCTGCACATCGCCACGCATGGTTTCTTTTTGCCCGAACCCGATAAGAAGAGCATTGAAAAAGAGAATGGATCAGGGAACTCCTATACATTAGCTGATGATCCCTTGTTAAGAAGTGGGCTGGTATTAGCCGGGGGAAACTACGCCTGGAGTGGCAAAAGCCCTATAGAAGGAGTTGAAGATGGGATTGCCACGGCATACGAGATCTCTCAATTGAATTTAAGTAATACCGAACTGGTAGTGCTTAGTGCCTGCGAAACCGCATTGGGAGATGTGAAAGAAAGCGAAGGGGTATTTGGTTTGCAAAGAGCCTTTAAAATGGCAGGAGTGAAAATGATGATCGTGAGTCTATGGCAGGTCCCTGATAAAGAGACGGCGGAACTTATGACTGTGTTTTATACCCATTGGATGAACGGGCAAACAATCCGTGATGCTTTTACTCTCGCACAGGCTGAACTTCGAAAAAAATATTCTCCTTTTTACTGGGCGGCGTTTGTATTGGTAGAGTAAGCGGCCCCCGGATTACAAATGATCCATCAACGTTATGGCCAAAGATTGCTTATTTTTAAATACAACTCCTTCTTATTGTGGCCATGAGATTTATTTTATTTATCAGTCTGTCCATTATTTTTCCAGTTGCCACTATTGCACAGAGCTGGACACAACTAAATACCGAATTTATTAAGTTGTATAATAATGATGAATTTGAAAAAGCAGCGGTCATTGGCGAAAAAGCAAAACTAGCGGCAAAGAAAGAATTTGGTGAAATGAATCAAACCTATGCACTTAGTTTGTATAACCTGGCCACAGCTTATTTAGAAACCCGCGACTATAAAAAGGCGGAACCTCTTTTTATGCAGGCAAAAACCATCCAGCAAAAGGTGTTGGGGGAAAAAAACGCGGATTATGCGAGCACGCTAAACGACCTGGCAAGACTTTATGCGGAAACAAAACAATACACAAAAGCAGAATCTCTTTATTTGCAGGCCATGCAAATAAGAAAGGAAACGCTGGGAGAAAACGACCCGGACTATGGCACTACGCTGAATGACCTGGCAACGCTTTACATTGTAATGAAGCAGTATACAAAGGCCGAACCTCTTTTCCTGGAATCTAAACAAATAACTGAAAAAACAACAGGCACCTCCGATCCCGAATATATCACTACCATCAATAACCTGGCGATATTATATGATTCAATGAAATTGTACGAAAAAGCCGAGCTTTTTTATGTGGAAGTCAATAAATTTTATAAGGATCATCCGGGAGAAAAGAATGCAGATTACGATTCTTCTTTAAATAAACTGGCGTTACTGTATGATAAACTGGTCTTGCAAAATGAAAAAATGGGGAAATATGCAGCCGTGGAAACTTATTACCTGCTCGAAGCCGGTATAGACAAAGAACGCTTTGGGGAAATAAGCAAAGAGTATGCTGCCACTATCAATAACATGGCACTGATCTATTCGGTGATCGGTGATTACGAAAAAGCAGAACCACTTTATTTACAAAGTGCAGCCATCCGGAAAAAGCTGTTGGGTGATCATGCCCCGGATTATGCCATGTCACTGAATAACCTGGCCACTCATTATATGGATATGGGACTATATGAAAAAGCCGAATCTTATTATTTCCAGGCAATAGATATTGCGCAAAATAACCCGGACAAGAATAATACCGACTATCTCACTTTTTTGAATAACATAGCCTCTCTTTATACGGAAATGGGAAAGTATGATGTTGCCGAACCTCTTTTATTTAATTTAAAAGAAGTTCAAAAAAAGGTTTTTGGTGAAAATGACCCTTCCTATGCTACGGCACTAAACAACCTGGCAAATATTTATTTTAAAACCGGGCAATTTGAAAAAGTAGAGCCGCTTTATATCGCTTCATTAGCCATCCTAAAGAAAACCTATGGGGGACAAAGCCCGGAGTATGCCACCACATTAAATAATCTTGCTTTTTTATATACCACAACAGGTCAGTATGCTAAGGCCGAACCGCTTTATTTACTCACGTTAGGAATCCAGAAGAAAGTATTAGGAGAAAACAGCGCGGATTACGCTAACAGTCTTAATAACCTGGCCTTACTGTATACTGATATAGACCAACAGGAAAAAGCTGCGTCTCTTTATGTTCAGGCAAAAGATATCCGAAAACAACTATTGGGAGAAATGAATCCGGACTATGCCGCCTCCCTGAATAACCTTGCTTATACTTATATGGATCTTGGACGTTATGATTCGGCGGAGCTGTTTTTTATTCAGGCCAGGGACATTATGAAAAAGACGCTGGGGGAAGAGCATCCCAGCTATGCTGTTGCGCTGGATAATCTTTCCGGTCTGTATGTACGAACCGGCCAATTCGATAAAGCAGAGCCGGGGCTGTTGCAAGCCGGAAAGATTGTTTTGAAAAACATCCTAACCACCTTTTCAGTGCTTTCTGAAAATGAAAAGAACAACTATTTAGAAAACAATAATTATTTCTTTGAAACCAATAACAGTTTTTTATACCAAAATAAGAATGCGTCAGCCGAAATAAAGATTAATAATTTCAACCTTCAGATGGTTCTTACTTCAGCCTCCCTGTCTGATACAAAAAATATGATAGAATCTCTCCAGCATAATCCGGATACCAGCCTTCGGAAATTGTTTTCAACCTGGATGAGTAATAGAAAACTATTAGCCAAGCAATATTCATTACCGGCAGGTAGCCGACGTAAGGATCTCCAAAAAATGGAAGAGCAGACTGAACAAGAGGAAAAAGACCTTAACAGGCTCTCCTCTGAATTTCGTGACCAGCAGGAGGCATTACAAATTACTATGCAGGATGTTCAGAAAAACTTAGAGCCTGATGAGGCGGCCATTGAGTTTGCCCGGTTCCCCTTGCGTAATACAAATGAGAACGATCGGGTGATATATGCTGCTTATATCATACACAAGAATGACCTGTCCCCGGAATTTGTTCCCCTTTGCGATGAAAAACAATTACAACGGTTATTCGATAATGCAGGTAAAACGCCAGCCACATTAATTAAAACATTTTACCGGGGACTGGAAATCCAAAACAAAGGCAACCTGTTTTTAGGAGATAGTTTATTTAAGCTGATCTGGCAGCCTTTAGAACCGTATTTAAAAGGGATAAAGAAAATAGCCTACTCCCCGGCCGGGAAATTATATAGTATCGCGTTTCACGCCTTGCCAGTGGATAGTCAGACCTTGCTGATGGATAAATACCAATTGCAACAATATACCAGCTTACGGCAGGTAGTGCTGAGGTCTTCTTCCAAAACAACCTCTTCACCTAATAATGCTGTTTTATTTGGTGATCCAAGTTTTGCAATGGATAGTTTACAGCTTGTAAAGCAACGAAGCAAGCAGCCGGCGACCCAAAATGTATCTGTTTCTGTTTATTCAGTGAAAAGCCGTGGTAACTCAGGGGGCATATGGAACAGCTTGCCCGGTACCGGGGAGGAAATAAAAAAAATACAGCAGTTGTTTGTGCAAAACAAAGTCAGTACAAAGTTATTTACCCAAACAACCGCCTCGGAAGAAAACCTGAAAGCGCTAAGCAGCAACTCGCCTCAAATATTGCATATCGCCACTCATGGTTTCTTTTTACCCGAACCGGATGCAAAAAAAGGAGAAAGAGGCGCTGACCAGGGCAACGCGTACACGTTAGCTGATGATCCATTATTAAGAAGCGGAATTGTATTAGCCGGTGGCAACTATGTCTGGGGTGGTAAACCGCCGGTGGCAGGAGTGGAAGATGGGATCGTCACTGCATACGAAATCTCTCAATTGAATTTAAGTAACACCGAGCTGGTTGTACTAAGTGCTTGTGAAACAGCTCTCGGCGAAGTAAAAGGAAATGAAGGGGTCTTTGGTTTGCAAAGGGCGTTTAAAATGGCAGGAGTAAAAAAGATGTTAGTGAGTCTTTGGCAGGTACCAGATAATGAGACCGCTGAACTCATGACCAGTTTTTATAATTATTGGATAAAGGGGGAAAGGATCAATGATGCGTTCTCACAGGCACAGGCAGACATGCGAAAAAAATATGCCCCTTTCTATTGGGCGGCATTTGTATTGGTCGAATGATCCAGGGTTTATGGGTTACAGTAAGAGCGATACCAGGACTTTCCTGAGAAATGGCAGCAATATGATGTGGAAATTTTCAAAGCCCGGATCTAATTTCAAAACATAAGGATGACGCAAATTAAAAATGGAATAAATGAAAACCGGCATGTTGGTATTCGACGCATGGTAAAGAATAGCCTTAAAATTGATATGACACCCATGGTTGATCTTGGTTTTTTGCTGATCAGCTTTTTTGTGATCACGGCACAACTCAGTCAGTCCAAGGCCATGAATCTTTATATGCCAAAGGACGGACCACCAACTCCCCTCGGTGAATCGAACGCCTTAACTATTTTGCTGGGAGATAATAATAGGATCTTCTATTATAATGGTGATTGGAAAGATGCCGCTGCAGCCGGAAATATCTATGCAACAAATTTTTCCGGAAGCAATGGGCTACGGGACGTAATACTGGAAAAACAAATCCGGCTGGAGACCAACGAAAAAAACAAAGAAGGAAGAAACAGGTTAATGTTGATGATAAAGCCTGGTAATGAGGCTTCCTATATAAATGTAGAGGACGCACTGGATGAAGCCACAATTTGTATGGTGAAAAAATACGCAGTCATAAAGCTTTTCCCAAATGAAGCTAGCTGGCTAAAGGAAAAGTACAGGTAAAGTGCATTTCTTGTTGCTTACACTATTTGATTTATCTTAGGTCTTACCAGCCATCAGCTCCATGCAACAAGGAACATCATCGGTAAATAAACATTTTATTGCATTTTCTGTACTTGTCTTTCTTATTTTTCTTTTTTATCGCCTTGTATTTGTCTTTTATCCGCATCCCAGTGCGGCGGGGATCGATAATAATGTTGTTTATTTCATCCAGCGTGTACTGGATGGGTCCCCTCTTTACTCCAACCCGGCCCGGCCTCCTTATGCCATTGCACAATATGGACCCTTATATTATTACCTGGCGGCGGCTGTATGCCGGGTATCAGGTATCGCGCCGGATAATGTGCTGGGGGTATTTGAATTAAGCAAACTTCTTTGCCTTGTACTCAATTTCCTTTTAGCGGCAACGATCTACTTCACAGGAAAAAATATTTTTTCTTTTTCAGCCAAAAAATGCTGGTTCCTGGCGCTACTTACATTTATATTCATCGAAGGCAATTCTTTTGGCCGGCCGGATAGTCTTGAGCATTTCTTTTTTTTCCTTTCTTTTTATTTTTTCCTGTTAGCTATTAAAAAACAGGAAGATCAAAAAAGAAATAACCTTGAATATATATTCAGCGCTGTGATAGCCGTATTCGCTGTTATGAGTAAACAATCTTCGATCACACTTCCGTTCATTGCTTTTCTATGGTTGATTCAGAAAAAGCTATATAGAAAAAGCCTTTTTGTTTACATGGGTTCATTTGTCCTGTCCGGGTTAGCCGTTTTGATCGTGTTGCAATTAATAACCGGGGTAAAGGAATTGGTTCTGAACATGGTACTTGGGCTGGATAATGGCATCCATTGGGGAAGTTACTGGCAGGATATCATTGTAAACTTTTATAGCTGGTATGGTTGTTTATGGGTACTGGGTTTTATATTCGTCTATGCCCTCCTGCGTAAAGAACCACGAAAATTATTTCATGTCCTGGCTCTTTCTCTTTTGATACAATTTATTCTTACCAATTTGTTTGCTTTGAAGTTTGGTTCGACCTCCAACTATTTTACCCATTGGTGGACCATGTTATTTATCGCCATGGCGGTCTATTGGGAGAAATTTGCCGGGGCCGCGAATCGTATTTACATAAACCTTTCTGCCATCATCCTGTTCTTTTTTTTATTATTAAAAACAGCGCTGATCGCCCAGCCTGCCGTAGAAAAAATAAGAACCATGCAGGAGAAAAGGGATTTTTATGAAACGGAAAGGTCGCTGGCAAGCGAAATCAGGCAACTTCATGATCCCTCGCGTAGCTTTACCGTGTTTTGTAACCTGTTTAGCCCGGACAGTTACCTGAACAATTTTATGTTTCGGAATGTGATCGTTCCTCAATATGAAATAGTGAGCCTGGCATCCTACCCGATGAGGGTTTATGATTACACGGACCTGCGGAATAAACTGAATGATGGAACCGTTGAATTTGTTATTACAAAAAGCAATGATCAACCCCTCAGGTTTATGGACATTGAACTTTCGAATTATAGGCTCCTTCAAACATCCGGGTCCTATAAAATATACCAGTTCATGAAACGGGGGGAATAAAATTTATCAGAAAGGAATAGTACAACACATGAGGCTACAAAAAATACTATCCAACCGGAATATTAATATGTTTGCTTTCCTGGTATTTGGGATCTATCTGATTTACCGGGTGGTATTGATCTTCTATCCACACCCGGATGCCGGTGGGGTAGAGAATAATGTGATCTGGTTCATTCAACGGCTTCTGGATGGTCATCATTTGTACACTGATCCCGAAAGCTCTCCCTACTCGATCGCCCAATACTCGCCCTTATATTATTATATAACTGTCGGCATAGGTAAAATAGCAGGTATTTCGCCGGATGATGTGCTATCTGTATTCCGCCTGAGCAGGACCGTGTCACTTATTTTTAACCTGGCTTATATTGGAGTAATTATTCTAATTGTAAAAAATGTTTTTTCGGCTTCCTTACTTAAAGGATTCCTGGCGGCCGTTTTTGCATTTATTTTCCTGGAGATAACTTCTTACTCCCGTCCTGATAGCCTGGAACTATTATTGTTTTTTTTATCTATTTATTGTACCGGGAGGTGGTTGAATAAAAAAGAGTCTGGTGAAAAGTCCGGGGGCTTCTTTATTTGGAGTATAGTATTTGCAGTACTGGCCCTATTTTCCAAACAATCATCCGTCATGTTACCCTTAATAATGCTTGTTTGGTTGATCCGTAAAAAATGGTTCAAAGAATCCGGAGTTTATTTATTGCTGTATTTTTCTTTATTGGCAGCCGGGCTATTTCTTGTTCATTACGAATCAGGGCTAAAAGCATTATACCAGAACACGATCCTGGGAATCAACAATGGGGTCAGCCCCTATTGGTTTTTTAATCATATTGTGACCGATTTTTACCAGGAATTCGGTTTGTTGTGGGTGCCGGTGTTGGTGATGGTGTTATTACTTCTGAAAAAAGAAAGAAATGATAGATACCTTTTCCTGTCCATAGCCCTCCTGTTGATTTTTATTTCCAGTAATTTGTTTGCCGTAAAATGGGGTTCATCTCCCGGATATTTCACCGAATGGTGCGGGTTGGTATTTATCGGGATTGCCGTTTTGGATAACTCGGTTATGGCCGCGGTTAAACTGATTCATCCACAATTTGGGTCGTTTGTTATTGCTTTTGTTTTAATAGTAAAAATGTCATTGATCGTTTATCCCATGCTTGAAAAGGTAAGACCCGAAGGAAGAAGGCAAATGTGGGCCGGGTATAAAATGGAACAAGAGTTGGCCGGATTGATAAAAACCAAATTGGGTAATGACAGCGGCCATAAGGTTTTTAATAACCTGTATAGTCCCGCTTCCTGGTTAAATAATCTCTTATTCAGGCAAACGGTGCTACCTCAATACGAGGTAGTGATCTTTGGTACCTGGAAGAGAAAGGTGTTCGACTACGACCGTTTCAGAAAAGAAATGCAGGATGGGACCGTTCAATATATCCTTGGCGGCCCCACGGGCGAGCCGCTACTATTTAGCGAACTTCAGTTTACAAAATTCATGCTACAGGATTCGCTGTACGGGTACCGGATATATCATTATAACCCCTGAACTATTTATGCATCGGTCGATCGAAAAAATGGCAACGCAATATTCATGGGCAACAGCCATCGCGACGACTGTCATATTAATTTCATTATTGAATATGGTGGCGACCCCTTTGCTTAATTCAGGTGATGATGCCTATCTGATGTACACCCTGGGCGGCGGTTACGGGGAAGCGCCAACCCAGCTACTACATTATAATGATGGCTGGCATCCCTGGCTGGGCGTCATTGTCAAAAATTTATTTGTTGCTTTTCCTTCCGCGAACTGGTATTCACTGACCCTTTTATTCTTCCATGCATCCGGATGCACCTTGATTCTTTTTGTGTTATTAAAAAGGATGAAACCTCTATTGGCGTTTTTCTTTTTTATGATTTTGTTTTTCTTCGTCGAAACCAGGATGTTATTGTCGCTTACTTTTACTGGTGCCGCATTTGTTGCAGCAACAGGGGCAGGGATGTTGCTGATCCATCAACTTCAGCAAAATAAAGTGGCTTCCTTTAATAGCCTCATTTCAATAATTATATTGTTAGCAGCAGGGATGCTTCGCCTGCAAATTGCATGGGTGGATATCTTTCTTTTTATTCCAGCTGTTATTACCATGTTGAACCGACAGCAAAGGATACGATGGCTCATCATTACAGGAATGTTTGTCCTGTTATTGATGGGGCTCAATACAATCCAGGAGCACCAATACAAAAAACATATTGCGGGATGGGAACAGCAGGAAAAATTCCGTCAGGCCATGTTCTATGCGTTTAACCGCCCTTTAAGACATGATGCAATGACCGGTGTTTTTAAAGATAGCGCTGAACAGCAATTATTCTTTGCCGGGTTTTTGTACGATTCTGTGGAATTCAATACCGCCAGGGTTGCTGTCATCTCCAGACAAATTACACGTCAGCGCTGGATGAATGATAAAGAGGACCGGCAAGGGCTATATTGGTTTATTATTGAGATGCGTATTTATATCTTACTGTTCTTTGTAATTATTATCCCACTCCTGGTTCAACAAAAATATGCACCCTTGAAAAAATGGCTGCTCTCTTTCCTGGCGGTAATGGCTATTTACGGTTACCTATTTATTTTTTTTAAAATAACCACTCCCATACATCTTGGCTTATTGATGGTTTTATGGATCCAGCTTGCCTTGTCATTTAAAAAAGAGGATGAGATGTTGCCGGCCAACAAAAGGGGGGTTATAGCAATGGCCCTTTCTTTTCTTCTATTATTTGGCTGGATGGGGATCCGGGTTGCGAAACAGGATAAGGCCAATCGTACCAAACACCTGCAGTTTCTATGCGTAGTAAATGAGATCAATCAGCATCCCGGGCAACTTTTTGTTGCCACTGACGATTCTTTTCCGCTGGGATATTTTTATATATGGAATGAGCCCCGGCAATACCCGGTTCAGAATCTTTTATATAAAGACAGGCTGCTGACACATACCTACCGCCAAACACTTCATCGATTTGGGATAACTAACCTTAATGATGCGATGGTTAACAATGACAGTGTTTTTTTGTTGGGTCCTGCATTACCTGCATTAGCCAAAAGTATTGGACAGGCGCATTTATCGGATACAATTCCCGGCTATCACTGTTTTGAAGTCAGGAGATTGAATCCAACACCCTGATCATTTTTTCGCAAACATAGAAATTCGGGTACTCACGTTTTCCCGGATATTCAGGTAAAACAAATTAATGTCCCCGGGATGGTAGTTTCTGGTAAAGTATAAAAAACTCCCCGGAAATTTCGGACGTCTTACATATAGTAACCCATTATGGTTCTGGGCATCGGTGGTTTGTTTATATACTTTATTGAATTTGATCAATACGCTTCCCTTATTAAGTTGTTTGGGTGCATACTCATTACCCGTAGTCCAGGTAAGCGGGTTAGTGACATAGGAATTCCCCTTCTCATTTTTTAAATATTTTGGAATATAACCTTTACGAAAGGTCCGCCAGCTGCAAATACATCCGGTTTGTAATGAATCGGCACACATTTTCAGTGAACTAAAATAGTCTTTTGGGACCGGCCACCCGGCCAGGTAGGCCACCACTAATCTATTTTCAAGGGGCTTGTTTTCAAAAAACTCTTTCAATAATCGCTCTGCCATCAGGCTGCCCTGGCTATGCGCGGCAATGATAACAGGCCTGCCATTGTTCCAATGCGCCAGGTAATATTCAAAAGCCTTTTTTATATCCTGGTAAGCAAGCTCAAAAGCCTGGTTTGCCTTCGCTTTATCGGCGGCAAAAAAGTTCCCTATATAGGCCTGCCTGTACCTGGGGGCAAATATCCGGCATCGCTGGTTAAATACACTTGCCTGGTATAGAATCGTGGAATAATCCGTTTTGGCATTGATATAATCATCATCAATATCAGCATTGGGCTTTTTTAATTTACTCTTCTTTGTGTAGGTAGTTGGATGCAGAAAGAAGACATCTACTGTTGAATCTCTTAGTTCATTAAGTAATGGCATGGGGGTACTGTCAGAAGGATTCCATTTCCACGGATGGGCCGCCCAGTAATTCAGGTCACTGTAATCAGGCGCTCCATTTTCACTTTTGAAAGTATAATGAGATTTGAATGCCTGGTATTTATCAGAACAGGAACTGAGAAAAACAAGAAAAACTATGCTATATAGAAGAGGGTTCCGCATATGATTTTGAAGAATAAAACTCTGGAAAAGCCTTAAATAAGACCCAATTTAGCCTCCGCAAATCGATAATTTTTGCCCATCAAGCCATTTTACCATATATATAATCCGGGTTTTTCTTCTAAAAAATGGAATAAAATTTCCATTTTTAGCGCCAAGCCTACATCTCAGCCCCAATAATAGGGCTGTTTATAGAACATTACTTTAAAAAATATGGTACTTTGTGTTGCATAGTACCAAATATCACCTTATCTTTGTCTTGTCAAGTCAAAAAAGCTACATGAAATTGAAGTTTCAGATATTGAGAATCATCTTTTTTTCTGTAATTCTTACTGCCGGGAACATGCTGATTAAAGCCCAATCCAGACCGGATACCCAGGCAGTTCAGGGTTTATATAAAGAAATTTATCATATGGATAGTGTATTATTTGACGCGTTCAATTCACACGATATGGAGAAGCTCAAAACACTGTTTACCGACGATCTTGAGTTTTATCATGATTTAGGAGGTTTGACGGGCTATCAAAAGAATATGGAAACTTTCAAAACCAACTTTGAAAAAAACAATGGATTAAGAAGAGCACTTGTAAAAGGTAGTCTTGAAGTTTATCCCATTAAAGACTATGGCGCTATTGAAACCGGCGCTCATACCTTTTGCCATATAGAAAATGGCAAATCCGATTGTGGAACATTTAAGTTTGTTCATATCTGGCAAAAGAAAAACGGGGAATGGAAAATTTCGAGAGTAGTAAGTTATGGTCATTAAAATTGATCAAAACAAGAAATAAGAATTTTGACTGTTAGCCGCATCTGTGATGATGCGCAATAAAAAAAGTGAGCTATGAATATTGAAAACACACAAAGTCAAATGCGGAAAGGGATCCTTGAATTCTGTATCCTATCCATTATCCGCCGGGGCGAGGCTTATCCGAGTGATATCGTAGAAGAGATGCGAGCGACCAACCTCAATATCCTTGAAGGAACTCTTTACCCGCTACTCACCCGGTTGAAAAATGCCGAAATGCTTACCTATCGTTGGGTAGAAAGTAATTCAGGACCGCCCCGAAAATATTTTTTACTGACGGAAAAGGGAGAAAGTTTTTATAAAGAACTGGAGCAAACCTGGAACGAGCTTTCCAATGGAGTAAATGCGCTAAAGAATAAGAACGATCAGCCACTTAAGAACTAAAAAATTCGCTTCAACCAATAATTATGACAATGAAAAAGATCATCAACATTAACTTAAGCGGCCGGGTAATACCGATCGAAGATTCCGCTTATGAAAAGCTGCAGGCCTATATCGAAAGCCTGCGCCGCTATTTTGCCAATGAGGAGGGTCGTGATGAGATCATCAATGATATTGAAAGCCGTATGGCAGAACTGATGAGTGAAAAAATTCGCCTGGGTTCAGCGGCCATTACAGATCCTGATATGAGTGAGATCATTGCGACCATGGGAACCGTCGAAGATTTTGAAGCTGTTGAAAATGAAACAGCAGGAAAAGATACCGCCTCTTCCACCCAGCAAAGCAGTGCCACTAATAGTGATAACAACACCACCAGGGAAAAAAGAAGATTATACCGGGATAGCAGCGATAAAATGCTGGGAGGTGTTTGCGCCGGACTGGCCAATTACCTGAATGTGGATACAGCCATTGTAAGATTGTTATTTGCCATTTTGCTCATTGGCGGGTTTGGCATTCTTATTTATATCATATTATGGATCGTATTACCACCCCGGGATCTTGATCAGTTTGCGGGAAAAAGATTATACCGTAATCCCGAGGACAAAATATTTGGAGGGGTGGCAGGTGGGTTGGCGGCTTATTTTAACAGGAGTACTTCGGTGATCCGGCTACTCTTTGCCGCGCCGATCTTATTGAACATTCTCTTTAGCGCATTAAGCTGGCCATTTTTTCATGAAGGCCATTGGATACCCAATCTTGTATTCGGTTCATTGAGTGGCACCTTCATTTTTGCCTATATAATATTGTGGATCGTTTTACCGGAGGCCAACAGCCAATATCAGAAAATGGAAATGAGGGGGGAAAAAGTGGATGTCAACAGTATTCGTCAGAATGTAAAGGAAGGAATGGAAAACATGAAAGGCCGGATGAAGGAATGGGGACAGGAAGTAAAAGAATCGGCACAAAATCTAAGTGGAAAGGCAAGGGAATTTGCCGGGACCAGGGGAAAAGCCTTTGTGTCTGAAGCTAATGATGCAGTGAGAAGAACCAGTCATAGCTTTGGGCATGTGATTGGTGTGATCTTTAAAGCCTTCTTTTTATTTGTTGCGGGCTCTATCGCATTTGGATTATTTGTTGCATTGATCGGGCTATTGATCGGGGGTATTGGCATATGGCCCATCACCAATTTTATCCTGGATGGATTCTGGCAGAACGCATTTGCCTGGGGCACATTGATCTTATTTTTAGGGGTACCGCTGATCGGTTTTATCATATGGCTGCTGCGTAGGATCATGAGAGTAAGATCACAAAGCAATTATCTCGGCTGGATCTTTGGCGGCTTATGGATCCTGGGTTGGGTAAGCGTTTCCCTTTTTGCCGCAAGTCTCTTCAATGATTTCAGGATGACAAACGACAGGACAGACGCTAAGGAAATACAGGTTACACAACCTGCAAACGGCAAAATGATCGTAAAAGTCAGCGAACCTGAAGTAGAATACAGCGGCTCCCTGCCCTGGATAAATATTAATCGTGGCGGAATGGACATTACCAAGGATACATTTAAACTTTCTAATGTAAGGATAAGAGTGGAACTAAGTAAAGATGCCGATTATCATGTTGAAGTGAAAAAGTATAGTCACGGGAAAAGCCTCGCCGATGCAGAAGAAAAAGCACTGAATATGGTATTCAATACTTCTTATAGTGATAGTATCCTTGATGTAGGTAGTGGGTTCGCGATTGGAAAGGATACAAAATACAGGGGGCAGCAGGCTATTGTGATCATTAAAATACCAACAGGGAAAAAGATAAAATTTGAGGAGACTGTGAAAAAACTCCATCCTTTTAATATTAGGTTTAACGATCGTCACCAATGGAATAAGAATAACAGATATTTTGACATGGACTTTG
>JADGPW010000036.1 GCA_017882265.1 Chitinophagaceae bacterium
ACAGGTGATCCAAAGTGGCAGTAGACAGAATGGTGTTATCGTGGCTGGTTAACGCAAGGCCAACATAAACTGGTGTGTTTGCGCCAAAGCCAAGATCAGTAGCGTTTCCTATCTGTGACCATTGCACAGAATCGGGAGATGCAAATGCGCTGTATACCGAACCGCTTTTTGTTAGCTTCACCCAATAGGGAGCAGTCATAGTCCCTGTGTTAGTATTGTTGCTGATGCCATCTGTTACAGGCCTGTTCTGAAAAGCAACTCCGTTGCCACTGGTCAACACCATGAAAGCATGTCTTGATCCGGCGTCCAGGCTTTCCCGGAACATGATACCGCATTTATTCCATGGATTGCTGTTGTCCATCGTGTTGACCCTGGCTACAAGATTGCCATCACCTGTAAGCACATTGTATGCAAAATGAAACCGATCAGCTACATCCCAAATATCATCCCCCGAAGCCTTTAATGTATAAGTGCCGTTGGAATAGCAAGCAGAACCCGCAATCGCAGTGGCCCCAATATCCTGCGATGACCAGCGGGAAGGCAGTAGGCCGCAATTGCTCCCGCAAGGCAGTGTAGAAAAGGCGGCATTGGAAGAAGGTATACTTGCTGATTGAGCTGAGCAAACAGTCTGCACGTTGAAAAAATAATCCATGCCACAATTCAACCCAGTCAATTCAACTTGTGTATTTGAAGTGCTTATGGTATGCCAGGAAATTTCATTGACTGTTTTATACTGAACATTGAAACTGTCCGCGCCATTTGACTGCCATTGAAGGGTCGCGGTATTTTCATAAATATCTTTCACTGAAAGCCCATCGGGAGTAGCGCATTGAATGGCGCTTAGTTTTCCATACACCTGAAACTCATAAATAGAATAGCCAAAACCCGTCCCTCTCGCTGTCCCGAGCATGCGCACATACCTCCCTGTTGCCTGCACCGGAATGCTGTTGTCCTGCGAACCGTTGTTGCTGATGTTTGCCAGTGTTTTCCAGTAGCTTGTATCGTCTGCGATCTGTATCTGAAAATCTTTGCCCAATGCAGTCTCCCAGAGTATACGCACGTTGCAGATATCATATCTGTTGCCCAGATCCACATAAATATACTGCGGGTCGCTGTATGCGCTCGACCAGCGGGTAGTCAGATTCCCGTCAAAAGCTCCGCTTGCAGGGAATTGAGCGTTTTCCAGCGAAGAAGCATAGGCTGGTTTGTTCAGGGCTATATCCGGGCTATTGCATGTGTCAGGAGCCAGATTCTGCAGACCATACACAATAAGCTGGTTAGAGAAAGTTCCCAGATATACTTTGCCGTTGGCAATGACCGGGCTGCTGAATTTGGCGAAATTGCCGGGATTATCAACTGCCAGGTTGCCGGAATTCCAAAGTTCTTTTGTCACATCCATGGCATCTAAAGCTCTTAGTACACCGGGGCAATTGAAATTTTCGCCATCACAATTTATAGGATGGCTCGCCCAAAGTATGGCAGTGGAATCCACGCTTCCATTGGATGATACGGACATCATCGCTCCGGTTTGGCCTACTGGCCCCTGACTGCCGCTGGTAATAGTATTCTGATCATTGAACTTGCCGGTACTTCTGTTAAAAGGAATCGCTTTCAAGGCCGTATTCTCAGGCCAGAAATAAGCAAACTCATTTTGTGTGCCTCTGTAATAAGTGAACTGTGCATGCATATTAGCATTGCCCCCAAGGTTCACTGTTTGCAGGTTTTGATTAGCTGCAGCATTATATCCGCCCATATTGGCCATGTCCAGCAGGTAGATATTACCATCCTTGCAACCTGTTACGGTGCGGCTTGCACCTGGTATCAGCATGGCTGCGCTTGTACCCAGGTCAAGGTCTGCGGCTTCCAGTGCAGGGAAATTATTTGGTGTAAAATAATCCTTTACAGGTTGAACTGGATCCGTGGGATTCATCCTGATCACCGATTCCGACCGGTTTCTGAGATTGGTAGGATCCGTGCCTACGCCTACAGAGCCATTGCCGGTAGCAAAATAAATATTTCCTGCACTGTCCGCAGCAAGACCGGTACCGCTCATCCAAATGCCACCATTATATCCGTCTGGTGTATCATTAAAAACAAATTTTTGTTGAAGCGTTGTTTTATCATATCCTAATATCCATCCATGATAAGGTCCCCAGTCGCAATGAGAAGAAAAGCCAATATAGACGATGCCATTCAACAACAGCAATCCGGGTCGTTGGTTATTCCTTTCAGGGTCCAGGCTTACAACGCCGTTTGAACTGCCGTCACCAGTACCGTTCACCTGTGCCTGTATCAGCACTGGGCTATTGGGCTTCTCAACGCCGGTGCGGATGTCCAGCGCATGCAGGTATTCGCTGAAAACAACTGTTGTTGGGTTAATGCTTCTGGCAACAAGATAGATGGTATTGGTAGCAGTATCAATCACGGGTGTGCCTACAATACCGATATTGCTTAGGAAATTTCCGGGGCAGGCTCCGGTAAGGTCATTTTGAACTACAGGCCTTGACCCTAAAGGTGTCAGGTTCACCTGCCAATAAGGGGCGTTCGCATTGGCAGAATCAGCATCATAAGCATACACGGTATTATTCACCGTTGCCAGGTAAACAATATTTTTTGGCCCCACCGCATTGATATTCACTCCCAGCACGATCAGCGGCTGGGCATACAACTGGTCGTCAACGGTGCGGGTAAACAGCTGGCCAAAAGAACCGATCCGAACATTACTTTTGTTCAGCGAAGATTCCTTGTTATACCATCCAGTCCTCCCTAAATCATAGTGCTGGGTCACGACATTTACCTGCGCCTTCACTGAGCAGACAAAAAAAACAACTGACAGTAAAAACAGGGTTGTAAAGGGCTTGGTGGGTTTCATTAGCAATAACCGTTTAGGCGGATGGTCAAAAGGATAAAATGGTCAATATAAAAAATGTTCCGATAAAATACAAAGTTAACTCGTTTTGCTTTACAATGTCTCTTCCCCGCCGTGTCTCTACTCCAAGCCTCGTGCTGATGCTGATGTTAATGGGAATATATCAAATGATACAGCAATTGGCTCAAACGCAAAAGTGGGTGCTTCAAATACAATTCAATTAGGAGACGGTAATGTAAGATCAGTTAATACTTCCGGGGCCATCAATGCCTATGGGTAGACGTGCAAGCCAGGTGCCACAGGAACCTTCAGGGGAAATACATTTAATATAGACTGGACCGGCAGCGCTGCCCAATTATGGATCCTACGTTACACAAGAATTTTATCCCGGTTTTATTTTGTAGCCAAAGGAATTGAAGTAAGTTTCGCGATTCTCAATAGTGTTTAACCTTTCGAGGATTAATTCAAATGGATTTTCCATAATAATTTAAGTTTCTTGAAAAGTAATACTCAGAGATGAAATTAGCAGAAGTAAAATGAAGAACATCGCAGGATTAAAGAATGAGGAAGCAAAGAGAAAAAAGTAATGTCTTCGAATCTCGATTTTTTTCATATGGTGAAATAACGGGGTGAGTATTTTCTTATCCTCATTTATAGGTCGTATTTGTTTGGCCCTAAAATTAGGATATGACACCCTGAAAGCTCGTTTCAATAATGCTTTTAGCGGTCGCTTAACGTCACAATAAAAGGTATAATCTAAAATTGGGATTGTAAAAATGTTAGGTACTAATTAATGATTTATGAAATGTCGCAAAAAAGTATGATTGAACTATAAGAAACGTAATAGCCGTCCCTAAAAAGTAAAAATCAGTTTTATAAAATCTCTCTAAAAATTGAATTGATACATAAAGAATACATAGCGTCGGCAAAAGAAAAAAACTTAGCACTTGATAAGAAAAAGTTTTTCTTATGTACGAAAATAAATTAAGCAATGAGGTCGGTGATAATATAACTATTGTCATGTCAATCTAAAATTGTCGGATAGAGTTTTTTGAGTTATATTCTTGCATCTTTATTGGTGAACTGCCAATTTATTTTGCACTCTTTATTATTTCTATGCTTTTGCCGAGATAATACTCTTATCGAGTACGAAAAACTGGATCGTAAACAACTTGGTTATTTTAAGTTTGAAGAACGCTATATCTGGTATCTATCCTATGAAAAAGACGGCAGGAAAATTTTTTTATTTAAAGA
>JADGPW010000290.1 GCA_017882265.1 Chitinophagaceae bacterium
AATGAAACAAATTGAAAGATTGAAAATGAAGATCATAAAGAACATACGGCTTATCATTATACTGCTCGTAGCTCAAAGCTCCTGGCTCGCGGCTTCTTCCCAGGACCTGCATTTCTCACAATTCTTCAATTCACCCTTGCTGATCAATCCCGCCAATACGGGTTTTATTCCCGATGGGGATTACCGGTTGGGTGTAAATTTCCGCAACCAGTGGGCATCTATTACCCCCTTTCCTTATAAGACCATGAGTGTTTTCGGGGATATGCAGGCGATGCAGAATCAGAACAATACTGGTTGGATGGGATTAGGAGGTGTGATATTGCGGGATGTAGCGGGGAGTGGCGGACTTACTTCCACCAAAGTGTATGGATCCATTGCCTATCACCAGATGATCAATGCCGGTAGCCTGGTGAGCATGGGTTTTAATGTGGGTTGGGCCAATAAGAATATCAATACCTCATTGCTTACTTTTCCCAGCCAGTGGAACGGGCAGTTCTTTGATCTTCATCAAACCACAGTGGCGCCCAAACTGGATCTCAGTAATATCAATTACCTGGATCTACAGGCTGGATTGAATTATGCTTATTTCCCAACGGAGAATATCTACCTCAATGCCGGTGTTTCTGCCATGCATGTCAACCGCCCAAGGGAATCATTTTTTAATTCCCAATCGGGTGTGGACAACCGGATACCTGTTCGTTATACCGGGTTTCTTAACGGCAGCATAAAGGTCAATGACGTACTGATCGTTAATCCTAATATATATGGCTCTTACCAGGCAAATTCCTATGAAATTGTAGGAGGTCTGAATGCGCATTACAACTTATCCCGTGATGGAGATAAAGTGCTGATCGGGGGTGTGTATTACCGGTATAAGGATGCGGCCATTGCCCTGGTCGGCCTGGGCTATAAAGATTATACTTTTTCTTTTTCCTATGATGCCACCATGTCTACCTTGAGCACCTACAATAACGGCCGCGGCGCATTTGAATTCTCCCTCATTAAACAGGGCGTGGTAGACAGGTACAATGGCAACAGGAGGGAGTCGATGTGTCCATCGTTTAAAACTTACTGATCAATCGTTTCGGCATGTTGATGATAATCCCGATTTTTACAGCCTCATCGCCTGTAAAAAACTGAATCATGGAAACACTGGCCGGTACTTCCCTAACTGCACTGCATATTGATGCTTTCAAAAAGATCGTAGGTGAAAAATTTGTATTCCTGGATGAAGAATCCCTCAATCATTATTCCCACGATGAAACGGAAGACCTGCATTTTCTTCCCGAAGTAGTTATTAAGCCAAAAACTGCCGAAGAGATCAGCGCCATTTTGACCATCTGTAATAAAGCCAGGATACCGGTTACACCCCGTGGCGCCGGCACCGGGTTGAGTGGCGGGGCCTTGCCACATTTGGGCGGCGTTCTGCTGTCCACCGAAAGAATGAATAACATTTTGGAAATTGATGAGCGTAATCTGCAGGTTACGACAGAGCCAGGTGTAATAACCGAGGTCCTGCAGAATGCAGTTAAAGAAAAGAAATTATTCTACCCGCCCGATCCCAGCAGTCGCGGGTCCTGTTTTATAGGTGGAAATATTTCCGAGAATAGTGGTGGCCCCAAGGCTGTTAAATATGGCGTTGTAAAAGATTATGTGCTGAATTTGGAAATGGTATTGCCAACCGGGGAGATCATATGGACAGGTGCTAATGTGCTAAAGAATGCAACAGGATATAACCTGACTCAATTGATAGTGGGGAGCGAAGGAACACTGGGTGTTGTCACTAAAATTGTATTGAGACTTATCCCCTTGCCCAAACATGACCTGCTGATGCTGGTTCCTTTTAATGCTGCAGAAAATGCCTGTGCCGCCGTGAGCGCTATTTTTCGCGCCGGGTACACACCCAGCGCCATGGAATTTATGGAAAGAGATGCATTAGAATGGGTGGGCAGGTTTCTTGACAACAGCAGCGTAAAGATAGGGGAGGATGTACAGGCTCACCTGTTGATAGAAGTGGATGGCAATTATATGGAAGTACTGATGCAGGAGATCGAAGGGATTGCCGCCATTGTGCAGGAATTTGATTGTGGGGAGATCTTATTTGCAGATGATACACAGCAAAAAGCGGAATTATGGAAGATGCGAAGAAGGGTGGCAGAGGCAGTTAAATCCCATTCTATCTATAAAGAAGAAGATACCGTTGTGCCCAGGGCCGAGCTCCCTGTATTACTAAAAGGAGTGAAAGCGATTGGCCGGAAATATGGTTTTCATTCTGTTTGTTACGGGCATGCGGGAGATGGGAACCTGCATGTAAATATTATTAAGGATAATTTAACAGATGAGGAATGGAACGGTTCGTTAAAGGAAGGGATCAAAGAAATATTTTTACTGGTCAAAGAACTGGGCGGCACCTTAAGCGGAGAGCATGGTATTGGCCTGGTGCAGAAAGAATATATGAATATCATTTTTGATGCGACACAGCTGCGGTTGATGAAAGAGATCAAAAAGATATTTGATCCGAATAATATTCTGAATGCCGGAAAAATTTTTGATGCCTGAAAATGCGTCATCATGTTATGACACTTCCGGCCACCCTTATCCTAAAATTATAATGGAATACAAAAATTTACAGCAACTGGAAAAAGCATTAAACTAAAACTAATGGCCGAAGTCATTCGTATGATTTTAACCAGGGGAAGCAGAGGCAAAGGATTTTAAAATTTTCTACGTTACAGCAGGGAGTATAGACACCCATTCAAACCTGGCCATATTTGAATTTGATTGATATTAAAAACAAAAAAAGCATGAAAAAAGCGTTTCTTTTAGCAATGGTAGCAATGTCCTTATCCATTTTTGCTGGGGCCCAGTATAAGAAAAAAGAGAAGGAAAAAGAGAAAGAAGAGAAGGATAAAGAGAAAGACGAAAAAGGGTTTAAAAAAGAAAACCTGTTTACAGGTGGCAGCGTATCGCTGGCATTTTACAACAATACGTTCCTGGTAGGCGTCAACCCTGTATTTGGCTATAGTCTTGCCAAATGGGTGGATGCAGGCGTTGTCGTAAATTATAATTATACCTCTTACAGGGATATCACGGTCTTTAATGACCGGTTGCGCCAGAAAGTTTACGGTGGCGGGGCTTTTTTGAAATTGTACCCCATTCGTTTCCTGTTTGCCCAGGCACAGGTAGAGCATAATTTTATCACCCAGAAATATGTTCCACCGGGTGGCGGCACATCTACCTCTTTGACTAATAATGCAAATAGTTTCCTGGTCGGAGGGGGTTACTGTACCGGCCGTCAGGGTAAAGGGGGTTCACCGTTTTTTTACCTGGCTGTCTTGTTTGATGTTTCGGGAGATCTCAATTCACCCTATACGGATGGCTTTGGAAGAACGATCCCGATCATCCGCGGTGGTATACAGGTCCCTTTATTCCAGAAAGGGAAACACCAGCCGGAAAGATACAGGCCGGAAAGAAGGATGAGATTAGGTTAAGTAATGGATCAGATCTTCCGGCTCATTCAGAATAGTGATCCTTTTCTCTGCTTCTTCATATAAAAACTCTTCTTCCCGCATCTGCCGGATATGATGGATCAGGTGGTCATAAAAGCCACCTGAGTTCAGTATGTATATCTGTTTATCATGAATAGATAGCTGGTTCCAGGTCACGATCTCAAACAATTCATCCAGGGTGCCAAACCCGCCGGGGAGTATAAGGGCCGCGTCGCATAAGCTGTAAATAGTTTTTTTCCGGATATGCATATCATCTGAAATGATCAATTCCGTGATATGTTGATGTTGGATCTCCCATTCAAGCAATAACCTGGGAATGATACCTGTTACTTTGCCACCATGCGCCATTACACTATCTGCGATCGTTCCCATGATACCCGCGCTGCCCCCCCCATAGATGAGTGTTATTTGGTGTTCCGCTAACAGCTTTCCCAGTTGTCCCGCTTGTTTTGTGAATAAAGGGTTGTTTCCTTTTTTTGATCCGGAGAAAACTGCCAGTGATTGTATTGCCATGGTGCCTGTTAAATTGTGGTAAAGGGAAAATAAATTTAGCTATCTTCAAAATTCATTATTGCCTGTTTCCTATTAGTAACTATTGATTAACAGATACCC
>JADGPW010000006.1 GCA_017882265.1 Chitinophagaceae bacterium
TATAAAGATAGTTTTTTTAAATAGTAAGTAAACCTGATTCTCAATACCGTTTTTTTGTTCATTTGGTAAGGTATTGATAACTTATAAACCTGAAACTGATGCTAATAATAAATGTCAGTCAACCCCCGGGGAAATCTGGCAGATAATAATCCTTTTATGTGTCAGGCAGCCAGAAAAGTTCTGGTAGATCAAAAAACTCCTGTAGCTGTGTAAAAAAGGCCGGAGGGTACCTTTTATAAAAAAAGAAGAGTCCAGTTCTGTGAGATATCGCTGGCAATAACCCGCACTACAGAGAAAAAGGAAGAACAGTACCGGAAATAGTCTTTTTTTCATACCCATTGCCGGGAGCTATATTAACGGCCCGGAATGCCTGCAATATAAAATCTTTGTTATAGAAAGGTTACCTTAATTTTATCTCTATATTAATTTATCATTAATTCTCCCGTCCCGGAACACCCCCTTTTGATCTACCCGGTATTTTTACAACTCCTGATGTTATCGGGATAAAACACATCATATGGCACTTAATTCCTTTCTCAAGATCTTCATGCCCAAGAACAAGATATTTTATGAGCTGTTTGAAAAAGTGGCAGGCAATGCCGCTTCGATGGCCAGCCTGCTCAGGAGTATTGTAGCTGAACCGGATTTTGATAAACGGGCCGCATTGATCCTGCAGACCGAGGATCTGGAACATGCCAACGATGAGCTGACCCATAATATTTTCACAGAACTGGGCCGCAATTTTATTACTCCCTTTGACCGGGAAGATATTCACTACCTCGCCACTTCGCTGGATGATATTGCTGATTATATCTATGCGGCCGCCAAGAAGATCAATTTCTACCGCGTCAACCCCAATGATATGGGTATGCAGAAATTTGCCGAGCTGATCGAACAGGCCGCCCAGCAGGTTCGGATAGCCGTTGGGGAATTACGCAATATGACGAATATGCGCAATATCACCGAAGCCTTGGTAAAGATCAACAGTATAGAGAACCAGGCCGATGATATTTTTGATATGAGCATTGAAAAGCTCTTTGCCACCGAGGATGATGCCAAAGAAGTGATCAAGAAAAGAGAGATCTACCAGGTCATGGAAATTGTGACCGATAAATGTGAGGATGCCAGTAATGTGATAGAGTCTATTATTATTAAGTATGCTTAGATAAATAGCCTGGAAGAATGTCGAACAGATGAACAAGGAATTAAGAACAGATGAAGTAATTCCGAACTCCTGAGAAACCAGGGAATATAAGGAATGTACTCACTTCGACATTCTGAACTCCTTGTTCATCTGTTCGACATTCTTCCCCTCATTTCAACATAATCTATGACCACATTCCTTATCGTAATTATAATCCTCGCGCTGATCTTTGATTTTATCAACGGCTTTCATGATGCGGCCAATTCGATCGCTACCGTGGTTTCCACGAAAGTGCTGACTCCCTTCCAGGCCGTTCTCTGGGCCGCTTTGTTCAATGTGGTAGCTTATTTCATTTTTACGGAACATAATATTGCGGGTACGATATCTAATATTGTAAAACATGATTTTGCCACGCTGGATGTTGTTTTTTCAGGACTGATCGCCGCCATTATCTGGAACCTGTTAACCTGGTGGTCGGGTATTCCTTCTTCATCTTCCCATACATTGATCGGGGGATTTGCCGGCGCTGCTATTGCCAAGGCGGGTGGGTTTTTTGCGATCAATTCACCGCTGATCGTCAAGACGATCTGCTTTATTGTAGCCGCTCCCCTGATCGGGATGATCATGGCTTTTATTATTTCTCTATGGTTCCTGAGTTCTTTCCGGAAAGGCTGGGGGCCCAAGTTATTCTCACTGCTTATTATTGCAGGCGTGCTTTTCTTCCTATATATGGTCCTTGAATTTAAACCCGAAATGCTGCATTCTCATTACTCCTCTTATATCCTGAGGGTCATTTTCCATGCCCAGAATTTCAAATGGCTGTTGCTGGGGCTCATCATGATCATCATGGGCATATTTACACTTTTTCTCAGTGGCCTGAATGCACACAGATCCCATGTTTGGTTCAAAAAACTGCAATTACTTTCCTCGGCTGCTTTTAGTATCGGTCATGGTGGTAATGACGCGCAAAAAGTAATGGGGATCATTACGGCAGCTTTGATCGCCGGAAATATCATCCCCGATTTTGGACATATGCCGGCCTGGGTTCCCATGGCCTGTTATACCGCGATAGGATTGGGTACACTGAGTGGCGGCTGGAAGATCATTAAAACGATGGGAACCAAGATTACGAAAGTAACTCCTTTTGAAGGCGTCGCCGCGGAGACCGCGGGAGCCATCACTTTATTTGTGACGGAAGCATTAAAGATCCCCGTCAGCACTACACATACTATTACCGGTTCCATCATCGGAGTAGGTGCCACCAAACGTTTATCGGCTGTACGCTGGGGTGTTACCTTCAATTTGATCTGGGCCTGGATACTAACGATACCGGTTAGTGGATTATTGGCGGCCGGAGTTTATTATCTGGTGAGCTTGTTCAGGTAAATAGAGATAATAGTGAAAAGATAATAGATAAAAGTTTCTTCAGTAGAAAAGACCTTACAGGTTTGAGAAAGTATCAAAGCTCTAAGGTCTTTTCGAATTTGAGAACTATTATCTATTCACTATTAACTTTTATCTATTCTCTTTTATCTATTATCTCATTAGTCTTACTTTTGCCGGGAATTATTAATATGGCAAAAATACTGGTAACAGGCGGCTGCGGCTATATCGGTTCACACAGCATTGTTGATCTTATTGAGCAGGGCTATGATGTCATTTCTGTGGATAATAATGCAAGATCGAATCCCAGTATCCTAAACGGCATCGAAAATATCACGGGTAAGAAAGTAAAGAATTATAAAGTTGACCTCTGCAATTTTGATGATACGTTCGCCATTTTCCAGGAGAATACAGACATCAAAGGCATCATTCATTTTGCCGCGTATAAATCGGTGGGCGAATCGGTGGAGAATCCTTTGTTGTATTTCGAAAACAATCTTGTCTCGCTGATCAATCTGCTGAAATGTGTACAGGAATTTGAAACTCCCTATTTTGTTTATTCTTCATCCTGTACAGTTTATGGCAACCCGGTGGAAGTCCCGGTTACTGAAAATACGCCACCCCGGCCCGCGGAATCGCCTTATGGTTACAGCAAGCAGATGAGTGAACAGATCGTAAATGAATTTGCCAAATCCTCCGGTACCCAATGTATTTTATTGCGTTACTTTAACCCTGCCGGTGCGCATCCTTCTATTTTAATTGGTGAAATGCCTTTCGGAAAACCCGAAAACCTTGTCCCTGCCATTACGCAAACCGCTATCGGCCGGCTCCCAAAAATGTATGTGCATGGTAATGATTATGATACCCGGGATGGGTCCTGCATCCGGGATTATATCCATGTCTGCGACCTGGCTAATGCGCATACTTTATCATTGCATTATCTTGAACAAGGAAAAAATACCGGGCTTTGCGAAGTATTTAACCTGGGCAGCGGTAATGGCGTTACGGTGCTTGAGGCCATTCATGCTTTTGAAAAAGTAAGCGGGATCAAATTGAATTATGAGATCGGCCCACGCCGCTCAGGAGATATCGTTGCGGTTTATGCCAATAACGACCTGGCGAAAAAACTGCTGGGCTGGGTACCTAAATTCAGCCTGGATGAAATGATGTCGACAGCCTGGAAATGGGAGCAGCGGTTGAAGGCTGATGAGACTGTTTTTTTAGGAACACCTGGAGAGCTAAATTGACAGTTGGCAGTCGGGCAGTTGGCAGTCGGGCAGTTGGCAGTCGGGCAGTTGGCAGTCAGCAGTCGGGCAGTCGACAGTCAGAAAACATCGAATTTAGGAGACTGCCAACTGACCGACTGCTGACTGCCCGACTGATATCGTTACTTTTGTCAACTAATATTAATTCATGTTAAAAGAGATACAATCAACAGGAAATAAAGATACTCGCAGTGGATTTGGCGATGGCATTGCAGAAGTGGCAAGGAAAAATCCAAATATAGTAGCCCTCACGGCTGACCTGGCGGGTTCGCTTAAACTGGGTCAGTTCATAAAAGAATTTCCCGACCGTTTTTTTCAATGCGGGATCGCGGAAGCCAATATGATAAGTATTGCGGCAGGATTGACCATTGGCGGGAAGATCCCATATACCTGCACTTTTGCCAATTTCTCTACCGGTCGTGTGTACGACCAGATACGTCAATCCGTTGCCTATAGTGGAAAGAATGTAAAGATCTGCGCTTCGCATGCCGGTCTTACCCTCGGCGAAGATGGCGCAACACACCAGATCCTGGAAGATATCGGTTTGATGAAAATGCTGCCCGGCATGACGGTGATCGTTCCCTGTGATTATGCGCAAACAAAAGCAGCCACGGAAGCTATTGCGGATTTTGTGGGACCGGTTTATCTCCGTTTTGGCAGACCGGTTTGGCCCATATTTACTTCTGATAAACCTTTTGAGATCGGCAAGGCCCAGTTTTTTTCCGAAGGAACCGATGTGTCCATTTTTGCCTGCGGTCATTTGGTTTGGTACGCCATACAGGCGGGTGCGATTCTTGAGGAAAAGGGAGTAAGTGTAGAAATAATAAATATGCATACGATCAAACCCCTGGACGAGGAAAGGGTGATCAAATCCATTCGCAAAACAAAATGCGTGGTCACCGCGGAAGAGCATAATATCATTGGCGGGTTGGGTGATGCCATTGCACAATGTGCCGCTAAAAATTTTCCTGTCCCGATCGAATATGTGGGGACCAAAGATACTTTTGGCGAAAGCGGTAAGCCCATTGAGCTCCTGAAAAAATATGGATTGGATATCCCGGATATTGTAGCGGCTGCGGAGAAAGTGATGGCAAGGAAAAATGGTTGAGAAAGCTGCTGACGCAGCTCTTTTTTAGCCA